>JAIBDW010000143.1 GCA_024686035.1 Oceanospirillaceae bacterium | reverse complement strand
TGATTTTTTGCATTGTTGCACCTAGTTCCAAGGTGAATTCCTCATTCAAAAATTTATCGAATATATATACGCCAAACGCCGCATATTGTAACGCATTTAACGTAAGACTGAAGAAATCAGCGTTTAGGTAAAAAACGCATTGGATCAACAGGCTTGCCATTTCGTCGTATCTCGAAGTGCAGTTGATCTCGTTGTGTGCCTGTTCGTCCTAAAGTCGCAATTTTTTGTCCCACTTTGACAGTATTACCTTCTTTAACTAATAAGGCTTTGTTATGTGCATAAGCACTTAAATAAGCATCATTATGTTTGATGATAATCAAGTTGCCATAGCGGGCAAGACCATTACCACTATATACAACCTTTCCTCCAGCCGCTGCTTTAACAACTTGTCCGGATTTTCCAGCTATATCAATACCCTTTCGTCCCGCAGCACTTTCAGAATAACTAGAAATAATTTTGCCATGAACAGGCCATTGCCACTTTAAAGTTCGATTCGCTGAATAAACTGTATTGGTCGCTTTTTTAGCGACTATTTTCGTAGTCGTCGCTGTCGCTTTTTTACTTGTGTATTTTTTAGTTGTCGTTCTAGTTGCTGGCTTCTTAGCTACTTTACTTGAGCCCTTAAACCGTAATTTCTGACCAACATAAATTGTATAAGGTGCTCTAATATTGTTGATGCTGGCAACCGTTTTATAATCCATACCATAACGCCAACTAACTGAATACAAAGTATCACCGGATTTAACAGCGTAAGAAGCAGGTGGTTTCTGCGTGGATTTAGTCTTATAACTACCAATAGGAGCGACAGCCCTGCTTCCACTACAGGCAGTTAATGTAAGTAGCAATACTATTGAAACAAATCTCATCAACACTGTTTGTTTAAGTCCTATTAGCTTATCTAAAGCCCAAACGCTACTTTAAGCTACCTTTATGATGTTCATATGAAGACAATAAATATACCGTTTAGTTTACACCGCTACATAGCTTTTCTTTCTTGCCCATTTTTTAAAATATATTGGCATTATTTCCATATAAAATAAGCGATGGCCAGTAAAGCCACCATTGCCCAACCTATACGATCAACCCATTGTGATAACTTTGACTCTAGATCCTCACCGCCCATACGCATCAGTCCCGCGACAAGATAAAAACGCAAGCCTCTACCAATTAGCGATCCTAAAACAAAGGGCACAATAGGCATCAAAGCCACACCCGCAGCAATCGTAAATATTTTATAAGGTATCGGCGTAAACCCTGCTAAAAATATAGCCCAAAAGCCCCATTCTTCAAACCACTGCTGTGCAAGTTGATAGGCATCAGCATAATGAAGTGACTGCAACCAAGGTTCTATAAATTCAAAAGCATAGCTACCAATCAGGTAACCTAGCAAACCACCTAAGACCGACATAATTGTCGTCAAACCAGCATAAAACCAAGCTTTATGTGGTTTTGCGAGCGACATGGGAGCCAGCATAACGTCAGGCGGTACAATAAAAAATGATGACTCTGTAAAGCTCACTATCGCTAACCAGTACGTCGCATACTGATGGCGTGCCCAAATCATGGCCTTATTGTATAGAGTCGAGAACAGTTTCATTTAAACCTTATTCCTTGGTTCATCATACGATGTTCTATATCTGCCCTGATAATAAAGGGACGAAACTCACAGCATCTAACTCTGTCTCTTCAAAGGTATTGCCATTTCGGTCAATAACTCGTAATGATTGTCCGCCACTACCACCCACAGGAATAACCAAACGCCCACCGGGTGCAAGTTGTTTAAGTAACTCTTCCGGCACTTGCTCAGGGGCACAAGTGACAATAATGCCATCATAAGGTGCATTGTCAGGCCATCCCCAGCTACCATCACTGTGTTTTAACTTTATATTATTAAACTTCAATTGGTAAAAGCGTTCTCTTGCTTGTTTGAGCAGCGGCGAGATACGTTCAACACTGTATACACGCTCAACCAAACGAGACAATACAGCCGCTTGATAACCAGACCCTGTACCCACTTCCAAAATACTTTTTTTAGGAATGCCTGCTAATAACACTTCGGTCATACGTGCCACTATAAATGGCTGAGAAATCGTTTGACCTAACCCAATAGGCAACGCAGTATCTTCATAGGCTCTACTGGCTAGAGCTTCATCAACAAAAAGGTGCCGGGGTAGCTCACGCATCACCGCCAGCACATCAACATGACTAATGCCTTTCTCTTTTAGACGTGTGATCAAACGATCACGCGTTCGCTGTGATGTCATGCCAATACCACGTTGATTCGGTATCAACTGAAAGCTCCTTGTAGCCACTCTGCTACGCCATCCATTGCCTTATAAGACGTTAAATCTATTTGTAAAGGTGTCACCGATACTGCACCTCGGCGGATTGCATCGAAATCTGTTCCTGGACCTGCATCATGTTCTTCACCCGCAGGGCCTACCCAATACATTTCTCTACCACGAGGATCAAACTCTTTGATAACCGGCTCTGCTTTATGGCGGTGCCCTAAACGTGTAGTTTCAAAACCGATAATCTGCTCAATCGGTAAATCAGGCACATTCACATTTAAAATCGTATCGGCTGGTAGAGAAGATGTTTGTAATTGAGT
>JAIBDW010000032.1 GCA_024686035.1 Oceanospirillaceae bacterium | reverse complement strand
TGCGAAGTTTGAAAGTGAGGCAAGGCTTTAGTTTTCGCTCCAGCATGGCATCAACAAGGCGATCATAAAAATCTAGCCCTGCTTGATTTATTTTGCCTTTACCTTCAGGTAACACCCGGGCCCAACTCGTAGAAAAACGATAGGCATCCAAATTACCATGCTGCACCAAATCTAAATCTTCATTAAAACGATGATAATGATCGCAGGCTTTAGCGCCATTTTCTGCATTAACCACGTTGCCAGGAGTGGCCGAAAATGTGTCCCAGTGGGTTGGGCCAGCGCCGCCATATGCATGGCCTTCGATTTGATAGGCCGATGTTGCTGTGCCAAACAAAAAATCATTGGGGAAATCTTGGCGGGAAAATTTGATCATATTAAGCTACGGGTGCTGGGCCAGTAGATTGGCCTACTAGTAATTGAGATTCTAATAAAATGTGCCGCGCATCACCGCGTGGATTCGGGTTTTCAATGACGTCTATCAACATTTCTGCACACAACTGGCCTGCTTCAAAAACGCTGGAACGGGTGGCTGTGAAAATGGGAATATCACGGCCATTACGCAGATACGATATGTCATCATCATGAATGATAACAGAGATATCTTGGCCCATTTTTAGTCCCTTGTCAGAAATAGCACGCCTAACGCCAATGGCAGAGATGAGTGAAGACACCAAAAATGCCGTGGGCGGCACTGGCAGCTCTAGCATAGTGCATGCGGCTTGATACCCCTGATCTTCGGTCATTTGAGAGCAATGCATATACAGGGCTTGGCTACTTATTGCTGCTTGGCACAAAGCATCCAAGTAGCCTTCACGACGACGCTTGGCAAAGTCCATATACTGAAGGCCGTTGATCAACGCAATACGCCTATGCCCTAAATTAAGCAAAAACTGGGTGGCTCTCAAAAAACAATGAGTATTGTTTACATCTACCCAGTTATACGGCTCTGTCACCTCAGACGCGCGGCCATGTAATACAAACGGAATGCCTAGTCGATTGAGTAATTTTATTCGTGGCTCGTCAATGCTTGGGCCTTGCACTATGAGCCCATCAATCGCACCTTTGGCCTTCAGATTGTTATAAGCACGTTCTTCATCACCACTTGCCACCTGAGAAAGCAATAAATCGTAGCCATGCTTGGAATAGGTGCCCGAGGCTCCCGACAAAAAGTCACCAAAAATTGGGTTCACCATTTCGTCTTTAGTGGCCCCAGGAAGGATGTGCCCAATCATCATGGCCCTACCTGTGGCTAGGCTTTTAGCCCTAGTGTTGGCGCTGTAGTGAAACTTTTTAGCCGCCGCTTGCACTTTAATGCGCGTTTTTTCACTTACCTCTGGGTAGCCGCCTAACGCCCTACTCACGGTGGTTGGCGAGATACCTAAGTGATTTGAAAGTTCTTTTAGATTCATTAATTTTAAAGCTATTTGGTTGTATTTAAAGGCATCATTTTATTTTCAATGACATCCTCATTTTTCACTAAATAAGCCCTTACGTCAATAGTAGTGGCCTATTACAGGCACGGGTTGTTATTAACAAAATGGTTGACACTTAGTTTGGGTTTGTTTTAGTATGGATTTATTCAAAGCGCTTTGGAAAAATTTTCTTAAGTTGCAGCTTTGAAAATTTTTATGCTGATTAACGTTCAATCGCCATAAAATAAAAATAATTTAGGAGAAATCAAATGAAGCCATTTATCTACGCAGGTGTCACTGCAGCAGTAATGTCGGCAAGTGCAGTTCATGCTGGAACAGTATCAGTATTCGGTCCTTGGTTAGGCCCAGATCAGGAAAACGTAGAAGCAGTACTGGACGGTTTTGCTAAAGCCACAGGCCATGACTACTCTTATGTAGGCTCTGATAGTTTTGAACAACAAGTACGTATTGATGCTGCAGCAGGTTCTGCAGCTAACGTCTCTGTATTTCCGCAGCCTGGCTTAGCTGCAGACCTTGCTAGCGCAGGCCAGCTTACACCTTTAGCCTCTGGCACAGCTGACTGGGTGCGTGAAAACTATGCAGCGGGTCAATCGTGGGTTGATCTTGGCACATTCTCAGGCCCAAGCGGTGCTGACGAGTTATACGGTTTTTTCTACAAAGTAGATTTAAAGTCTCTGGTTTGGTACAACCCAGAAAACTTTGACGATGCCGGTTATGAAGTTCCAAACAGCATGGAAGAGCTAAAAGCGCTAAGTGATCAAATTGTTGCTGACGGCGGCACACCTTGGTGTATCGGTCTAGGTTCAGGTGGCGCCACAGGTTGGCCAGCAACAGATTGGGTTGAAGACCTAATGTTGCGCACTCAATCACCAGCCGTATATGACCAGTGGGTGTCTAACGACATTAAATTTAACGACCCTCGTGTTGTTGCTGCTATCGAAGAATTTGGAGCTTTTGCTCGTAACGATGATTACGTAGCTGGTGGTGCGAACGCTGTAGCCACGACAGACTTCCGTGACAGCCCAAAGGGCATGTTTAGTTCTCCTGCTCAATGCTATATGCATCGCCAAGCCTCATTTATTCCTGCTTTCTTCCCAGAAGGAACAGTCGTAGGTGAAGATGCTGACTTCTTCTACTTCCCTGCATACGCAAGTAAAAACTTAGGTAACCCTGTATTGGGTGCTGGCACAGTTTGGGGCATTACTAATGACTCACCAGAAGCTCATGCTTTAATGACTTACCTTCAGTCTACTGAAGCCAATGAAATCTGGATGGCTCGTAAAGGCTTTTTAACACCTCATAAGGGTGTTGATACTTCTAAATTTTCTGACCCTACTTTGCGTAAAATGAATGACATTTTGTTAAACGCAACTACCTTCCGCTTTGACGCATCAGACCTAATGCCTGGTGGTGTAGGTGCAGGATCTTTCTGGACTGGTATGGTTGATTACTCAGGTGGCAAGCCTGCTAAAGACGTCGCCGATGGTATTCAAGCTTCTTGGGATTCTTTGAAGTAAACCACTGCGGTACTTTTTGCACACCATTGTGCACAAGCTTCTGGGAATACCCGGAAGCTTTTTTAAAGCTTTTATGAATGCGCTTTTACGGCATAATTGTTTATTCATAAGTGTTTGACCTGAGCACCATTAACTTTTTAAAGTGATCTAATTCTTAAAAGACAGGAGCTTACATGTACCCAGCGATGCAAGGAATTATGGCCATTGTTGGTGCCGTAAGCGTTTGCTTAACCTACTACTTTGTCTCTAACTGGTTATTGGATAATGTGTTTTTACCTGCCAAAGGTGCACACATTAGCCGCAACATTAATCGGGCTAATATGATTCGACCATGGTTGTTTTTAGCGCCTGCTTTGTTGGTACTGTGTGTGTATCTTGCATACCCTGTGATTGAAACGTTGCGTTTATCTTTTATGCAACGCCAAGGCGCTGAATTTGTTTGGGTGGGCCTTGATAACTACCAACAGATGATGACCGAAGATAAATTCTGGGAAGCGCTCACAAATAATGTTTTGTGGCTCATTATTGTACCTGCTGGCGCCACTGCAATGGGTTTGATAGCAGCTCAGCTGACTGACCGTATTTATTGGGGCAACTTAGCTAAATCATTAATTTTTATGCCCATGGCCATTTCTTTTGTGGGCGCCTCCATCATCTGGAAATTAGTCTATGACACTAGGCCTATTGACCAAGAGCAAATCGGCCTACTCAACGCCTTATATTTGTTTTTTGGAGGTGATGCACCTCAAACCTGGGTCACTATGCCTTTTTGGAACAATCTATTTTTAATGGTTGTGCTGATATGGATTCAAACAGGCTTTGCTATGGTTATTTTGTCTGCGGCCCTGCGCTCCATTCCAGAAGAAACTATAGAAGCAGCTATTTTGGATGGTGCCAACCCTTGGGTGGTGTTTTTTAAGATTAAGGTGCCTCAAATCAAGGGCACTATATTGGTGGTGTGGACTACCATCACCATCACGGTTTTAAAAGTATTCGACATAGTGTATGCCATGACTAACGGCCAATGGAATACTCAAATTTTGGCTAACTATATGTTTAACAAGCTGTTTAGCGCCAATGATTGGGGCGTGGGCTCAGCTTCAGCGATGGTTATTATGTTATTAGTCACACCCATACTGATATGGAATGTCTACAACGCTCGCCAAGAACAGCTATAGGAGATTACGGTATGGATAATATTGCGGGTAGTAAATCTTCTTTGCGTTGGGCAGTGCACCTGTCTGTGGCATTTTTGGTAGTGCTATGGCTTATCCCCACCGTGGGGCTTTTAGTTTCGTCATTTCGCACCACCGATCAAATTTCCACAGGAGGTTGGTGGCGGGCCTTGATGACAGCCGAACACAATCTGATACTGCGCACAGCACCACCAAGCACACAAACCCAAATTAACGGCAAATACGTGGTCACAGGAAGCTTGGCCAAAAGTGGTACAGACTTAGACATTCGCGTTTGGGGTGTCTCGTCTCGAGCTATAGATGACTATACGCCAGGAGCCACTGCTAAGTTATCCAAAGGTGGGGAAATCACCGTTTCCAAAGATGGCCATTATCGCATGGAACATACCCTTCCATTTACAGGCAAACGAGGCACTCGTATCTTTTTGAGCTCAGCCTTACCGCCTGAATTCACTTTGGATAATTATCATAAGGTGTTATTTGACCCCAAAAACGTAGAAGGCATGGGGCAAGCATTTTTAACCACCATGATTGTGACTATTCCTGCCACCATCATTCCTATACTAATTGCAGCGTTTGCAGCCTATGCCCTAGCGTGGATGCAGTTTCCAGGCAGGGCTTTGTTAGTGGCATTTATTGTAGGTTTACTAGTTGTGCCTTTGCAATTGGCACTAATCCCATTACTCAAGCTACATTTAAACATTGGCATAGGTAAAGGATTTATAGGTGTGTGGCTAGCCCACACTGCATTTGGCATGCCCTTAGCTATTTATTTATTACGTAATTATATGGTGGGCTTGCCCAAAGACATCATCGAAAATGCCAGAATTGATGGTGCTACTGATTTTCAAATTTTTATGAAGCTCATCGTGCCTTTGAGTTTTCCAGCCCTTGCAGCGTTTTCTATCTTCCAGTTCCTGTGGACATGGAATGACCTGCTAGTGGCCAAAGTATTTCTCATCGATTCCTCAGGCCAAACCGTAGTAATGACTGCTAAATTAGTTGAAATGCTTGGAACACGCGGTGGTAACTGGGAAATTTTAGCCACGTCCGCCTTTGTATCTATTGTGGTGCCGTTATTAGTATTCTTTAGTTTACAAAAATATTTAGTACGTGGCCTGTTGGCTGGATCAGTTAAGTAATCGACATTAGACCTTTGTAGAGTTAATAATTATGCCAAAGCCTGCAGTAATGAATACCCATGAAACACTTCAAAAAAGTACTAATAATTGGTGGAAAGGCGGTGTTATCTACCAAATATACCCACGCAGCTATCAAGATAGTAATGGCGACGGCATTGGTGACCTAGCAGGCATCACCCAACGCCTGCCTTATATTGCCTCTTTAGGGGTGGATGCTATTTGGATCTCACCCTTTTTCCAGTCGCCCATGAAGGACTACGGCTATGATGTCAGTGATTATCGCGCTATAGACCCTATGTTTGGTGATATGGATGACTTTGATATCTTGCTAGCTAGTGCCCACAAATTAGGCCTGCGCATTATGGTTGACTTGGTGTTGTCTCACACTTCAAACCAACATCCGTGGTTTATAGAAAGCCGTGCTGATCGCTCAAACCCAAAAAACAATTGGTATGTTTGGGCCGATGCAAAGGCAGATGGCACCCCTCCTAACAACTGGTTAGCTATATTTGGTGGCTCTGCTTGGCATTGGGATGCTGCTAGAGAACAGTATTTTTTGCACAATTTTCTAACAAGCCAGCCAGACCTCAATGTACACAATCCAGAAGTTCAAGGCGCGCTTTTAGATGTTGCTCGCTTTTGGTTAGACAAAGGCGTGGATGGCTTTCGCCTGGACACTATTAATTTTTACATGCATGACCTTAAGCTTCGTGATAACCCTCCATTGGCTATTGAACAACGCAATGCAAGCATTGCTCCCAGTGTAAACCCCTATAACTGGCAAGACCATTTGTACTCTAAAAACCAACCTGAAAACTTACTCTTTTTAGAGCGTTTAAGAAGCCTAACAGACGAATATGAAGGCCGTGCGTGCTTAGGCGAAGTAGGTGATGCGCAACGTGGCTTGCAAATTATGGGCGACTACACCAAAGGCGATAAACGCATGCACATGTGCTATGCCTTTGAGTTTCTTGAAGCTCAGCCTGCTACAGCCCAATGGGTAAAGACCATATTTGACAAGATAGACGCACAAGCGCCTAACAGCTGGCCTTGTTGGGCATTTTCTAATCATGATGTGATGCGTGTGGCCTCTCGTTGGAAAGCAAGTCAAGCTGCTAGTAAAGCCTATGCTACCTTGCTGCATACGATGCGTGGCAGCGTGTGCATTTATCAAGGCGAAGAATTAGGTTTAACCGAAGCTGAGGTGTTATTTGAAGAGCTTCAAGATCCTTATGGAATTGAGTTTTGGCCACAATTTAAAGGCCGCGATGGTTGTCGCACCCCCATGGTTTGGGAACAAAATGCACACAACGCAGGCTTTGGCAGTGGTATACCTTGGCTACCCGTAAGTACCTCACACCTTGCTTTGTCTGTAGATTCACAAGAGCAAGATGATCACTCTTTGTTAAATCATTTTCGTAAATGCATTGCCATGCGTAAAGCTTTACCTGCATTGCAAACTGGCCGTCAAATTCAGATGCAACAACAAGGGGATATCTTAACCTTTGTGCGTGAAGATAAAGACACAACACTAGTTTGTATATTTAACTTATCTGATACACCACAAAGTATTACCATGCCCTCAGGGCACTGGCAAACGCTGGCGCTTGATTTAGGCAGTCACTATGCCAAGGTTAACACTGGCGATACACTGGGGCCTTGGCAATATAGCATTGCCAAGAAAATTTAACTCACACTTACTGTAAAAAAACACCGTAAAAATAGCGCAGGCAAGAGACTATACCCATGACCCAATTGAAACTAAGCAACATAGACAAAAGTTACGGCAACGGCGTTTGCGTACTTAAAGACATTAACTTAGACATCAATTCTGGGGAATTACTCGTATTTGTAGGCCCTTCTGGCTGCGGAAAATCTACTTTACTGCGCATGATTGCAGGATTGGAAACCATAACGGCTGGCGAACTACAAATAAATGGCCAGTCCATGAATGATATGCCTCCCTCTAAGCGCGGTATTGCCATGGTGTTTCAAAGCTATGCCCTATACCCACATTTAACGGTACGTGAAAACATGGCATTTGCCCTAAAAATTGCCAAGCAAAGCCCAGCACAAATCGATGCCGCTGTAGATAACGCAGCCAAAAAATTACAGCTTGAAGACTACTTAGATCGCTTACCCAAAGCACTTTCTGGTGGGCAGCGCCAAAGGGTAGCTATAGGCCGCGCCATTGTGCGAGACCCTCAAGTATTTCTATTTGACGAACCCCTATCCAACTTGGATGCTGCACTAAGGGTAGCCACCCGCATTGAAATTGCCCGGCTTAAAGAGTCTATGCCAGATCGTACGATGATCTATGTTACCCACGACCAAGTAGAAGCCATGACTTTAGCAACCCGCATAGTGGTACTGGCCGATAAAGGAATTGCCCAAGTAGGCACCCCTTTAGAGCTATATAATACCCCGGCTAATGAATTTGTAGCCCAATTTATAGGCTCCCCTGCCATGAACCTAATGCCAGGAAAAATTGTGGCTACCGGTGAGCAAACCACTGTGCACTTAGACGCAGGAGGGGTGGCTATCTCTAACATTTCCACCATTGATGCAGATGCAGGAAAAGTGGTTAATGTAGGTGTAAGACCAGAAGATTTGATGCTTGCCAGTGGAGAGTTTATGCTTGAAGCAAAAGTAGATATCACTGAAGCATTGGGTGAATACACCCTACTTTATTTACAACAAACTGATGGCGCTGAAAATTTTATTGCCAAACTATCTGGCACCCACAAAGAGTTGCGAGATCAAACCATCCAGCTGATGGCCAACCCTGGAAAAGTACACCTATTTCACGAAGGGCTGGGAATGCACTAGCTTGCTCTATAGCTCACTTAATCCGCCTTAAGTGAGTGTTTATTAGCCGTTAATTATCGACTTATAGGCCAATCTTTAGCATCTACCGAATCTAGCTGAGTGTCGAACTCATGGCCTGCCCACTGTTTAATGAACACTTGGTGAGGGTAGTAAGTGAGAGTTTGTTTAGGTCAGATATACGCTGACCACAACACTAATGCTGATGCAATTATCATGTCGCATCATAGAGCTATTATCTAGATAGTGACACTATAACTCTGAAATCCATGGTGGGTTTGCGCCAGCACGCGATACTGTCACGGCTGCAACTTGGACAGCATATAGAAGTGCTTCCTGTATAGCCGTCTCATGCACATTACGTAGGTCGGCTTTGTTTAGCTGGCCAAGGGCAAGCAATTTGGCCATAAATCCTGCATTAAAGGTATCTCCAGCACCCACAGTATCTACCACATTAACCATTGGCACAGCTTGTGACAATACTTTGCCATTAGGTAAATAGGCTGTTGTGCCTTCGCTTCCTTTAGTGAGAATAACAATACAAGAATCACTGCCTAAGCTAGCTACCTTATCAGCTTGTTCCATCTGCCCTGGCACTAACCAGTCTAGATCTTCATCAGAGACCTTAATGATATCTGCTAAAGCCATAACACGGGCCAGACGTGCTCGATAGCTCTTTTCATCTTCAATGAAACTAGTGCGTATATTAGGATCCAAAACTATAATGCGCTTTTTATGTTCGCGTTCAGCCAGGGAATAGTAACTATACGCACCTGGCTCACTGATCAAACTAATACCACCAAAGTAAAGGGTAGACACAGCATCTGGCAGCATCGGCAAAGATGCCTCTTCAATCCTACGCCCCGCTGAGTTTTCATCATAGAAGGTATAACTAGCTTGGCCATCATTAAGTGCAACAAATGCCAGTGTGGTAGGTGAGGGTGAGCGAATTAAAAAATCAGTACATACATTACTGTCCTTTAAAGCACTCACTAAAAGCTCACCAAACAAGTCAGTTGAAATGCCTGAGATCATGCCTGCATTTACACCCAAGCGCCCAAGCGCAACAGCTGTGTTAAGCAAGGCACCACCGGCAAGAGGGGCATACACCTGCTCACCCCTTAAGCCGCCATTTGGCCCTTGCATCGGAATCATATCTACAAGTGCTTCACCACAACAAATAATCAAGCTATTTTCGCTCCACCTACTTTAAATAATCAGCCATTAGCGCTGTCTAGTTCTCTAGCTCGATCAAACATATAAGGCACTGCAGGCAGACCCGTTATTGCACACGCACCTAAAATAAGTAGTGGCGCAGCGGCAGCCATATCTGCAGCAATCAAGGCTAGTGCTGATAAAACAAACACAATTCCCATAGCATAAGACAATGTTTTGTTTAGTTTAATCACAGCAAACACCGCACCTGCCACCAAGGCCAACAGCGCCAAACTTAGCATCCATGTGTCTGCAATAATAGTGTGTAAATTAAGCACACCAGTCTCATCTAGTAGCCTTGAATACTGGTAAGACACCATCTTTGCTCCAGCATTTTGCATGGCCATCATGCTATTGTGCTCATGCAGACTAATCACAGAACTGATCAATGCAGACAATGGTGTTAAAGCTGCAAACAAAGCCAACACTATCGCAACCACACCCAACATCTGTTGAACCTTAATAGCTGACTTTGATTGGCGTACAATATCGATACCCACAGCCACTAAAATAATAAGCCCCGTCACTACCATTTGCCAAAAAGTTTCAAGCTGCGCTAAGGTTAGGCCATTGTTAATAAGCTTGATAAGTACCACACCCATAAATGTGCCAATAATAGTGCCTCGACCGCCAAACAGTGACGTGCCGCCAATCACTACCGCGGCGATAGCATTAAGCTCCCACATTTGCCCATAGTCTGACTTGGCATAAGGTGCGCGCCCAAGAAATAACATTGCACCAAGGGCAGCACCCATTGAACAAAGTACATAGGCGTATAATGTATATAGTCTTGTGTTAATACCTGCTTGGCGTGAGCCTTGCTCATTACTACCAATGGCGTAGATGTATCGTCCTAATCTCATGTTAGAAACAACTACAGCTAGCAAAATGAAAAATACTACAAAGATGATCATACTCATCTGAAACGTGCGGAAGAATCCCATCCAATTGGCATCAACAAACGCGCCAAATGTTTCCATTACGCCTGTTAGCTCACCAGATTGAAACTGTTCACGTATTCCTGAAAATGGGTTATATCTACCAAATAGGTCAAATGTACTAGGTAACTTTGGAGTGGCTTGAGCTCCTGTTGAAAGGTGTGCGCTGCCTCGCCATACCGAAAGTCCAGCCAACGTCACAATAAATGCAGGCATGCCTAAATAGGCAATTAATGTGCCATGTAGCGCTCCTATTAGACCACCTAAGACTAGCCCGCATAAAATCGCCATCCATGCAGGTATGCCCCAATAGCTTGCTATATATCCTGTTACAGCCGCTACCATACCCATTACTGCGCCCACTGATAAATCTATACCAGCTGCCAGTATTACTAATGTCATACCCCCTGCCACTACACCAATTGCAGCAGAGTTATTCAAAATTGTCATTAAATTTGTAGGGTGAAAAAACGGTTTACCAGAAGTTACCATTTCAATCGCCACAGATAAAATCAATATTGCCAATAAAGCTCCAGACCACTCTTTACGAAAGAAAGAAACTAAGTGGGTGATGGCTTTATCCTGTAATCTTAATGCGGTCATCTTTACTCCAATTATAATAGAGCCCAGCATTGCTGGGCTCTATGGTCATACAACATAAACAAATTTGATTATAATTTACTTAATACCAACGAGGTCTTTGTATGCTTGAGCAGTGGTTGGCGTTACTAAGAAAAAGCCTGTATCAATACGTGCTGACACTTCTTTTCCTTGTGAGGCTGCAACAGCAGTCTTAATGCCCTGGTAGCCCATTTGATACAACATTTGCGCTGTGTCAGCATGAACCCAACCCGCTTCCATTGCTTCAACAGCATCAGTTGCACCGTCAAAACCAACAAGTAAGACGTCACCAGCAGAAAGACCTAGGTTTTCCATTGCGGCTTTAGCACCCATAGTGCCGCCATCCCATGCGTTAGCTACCATCTTAACGTCATCACGTGCGTTAAGAATAGCTTCAACACCTTCTTGAGCTTGGGCAGAGTTCCATTCTGTAGGCACTTCTAAAATTTCACTATTTGGACGGGCTGTTTTGAACGCTTCTGTAAATCCGTTGCGGCGCTCTTGACCGGTACTTTGCGCTTGGTTTCCAGTTACATAAATAATAGTGTCGCCATCATTAACTAAAGTAGCTGCATAAGCACCTTGAACCTTAGCAACAGCATAGTTATCAGTAGCTACAAAAGAAGTTACTTTAGCGCCGGTTACACCTGTATCAATAGCGACAACAGCCACGCCTGAATCCATTGCGTCTTGTACAGCAGGAGCAATACCTGATGAGTCGACAGGAGCAACAGCAATAGCATTAACTCCTTGAGCCAACAAGTTTTCAAACACTTCTAGCTGACTAGACAAGTCACCTTGGAAGGTAGGCCCTACTGTAACAAGATCAACACCAGCCTCAGCAGCAGCATCTGCAGCGCCTTGGTTAATCATCATCCAACCTGAGTTGGTGGCTGATTTCGTAATATAACCAATAGAGTCTGCATACACAGAACTAGACAATAATGCTCCAGCTGCGATTACTCCAATTAATTTGTTCATTTTCATCATCGATACTCCGATATATTTTTATATTAGCCCTGTGACGCCAACCTACGAAACATAGAACTTGGTGACAGGTATTTGCGGCATTTTTATGGCCTGGGCGTATCATTGCTCATTTTAATTATCCTTGTCAATAATTAAATCAATTTTATTTATTAATTGACAGGAGCTTCATTCATTGGCATTCTTTAAACATAAAATAATTTATTAACCTTGTTGGAAGCAAATATGACTCATCCCGTTTTAGAAATTAGCGGCCTTACCAAACATTATGGTGGTGTTCATGCCCTTAATGATGCCGATTTTATTTTAGCTCCTGGCGAACACGTGGCTATAGTAGGCGATAACGGTGCAGGCAAATCCACGTTTGTACGTAACCTTACTGGTGTTGAAAAGCGCACACGGGGCAGTGTAAAGTTTTACGGTGAAGAGGTAGACTTTGCATCACCTTTAGAAGCTCGTGATGCTGGTATAGAAACGGTATACCAGAATCTAGCACTGGCAGACGAGCTTGATGTGCCAGCCAACATCTTTTTAGGTCGAGAAAAAACAAAGTTTAACTTTGGCCCATTTAGTTGGATGGATAAAAAAACCATGCTCACCGAATCCGAAGAGCTATTGCAAAAAACAGGTGTTAAAATACCTGATCTTAGTCAGTCTTTAAGAGGTATGTCTGGCGGACAACGTCAATGTGTAGCCATCAGTCGTGCAGCTGGATGGGGAGATAAGCTTATTATTATGGACGAACCTACCGCAGCACTGGGCATTCAGGAATCTACACGCGTAGAAAACATCATCCGTGGCTTAAAAGAAAAAGGCACACCTTTAATTTTGATTAGCCATAATTTGCGCCAAGTATTCAACTTAGTTGACCGCATTATTGTCTTTCGCCAAGGCCGCATTGTGGGTGACAAGCTCACTTGTGAAACAGACGGTAATGAAATTGTATCCATGATTACTGGTGTCGATCAGGTGGTACACAAAGACGCGAGTTACATATAATAGGATGAACCCAGATAACCCTCTATTACGCAATGCTGGCACCAATCAAATTGGTATGCGCCAATATAATGAGCGGCGCATTCTTGCAATTATTCGCGAAGCTAGTGATCTTACAAAAGCTGACATAGCCAAAGCCACCAATCTTACGCCCCAAACAGCCACGATTATTATCAATAGGCTAGAGGAACAAGAGCTCGTGATTGCAGGGGAAAAGCGCCGTGGTGGCAAGGGCCAACCCTCCACGCCATATAGCCTCAACCCTGACGGTGCTTTAAGTATAGGCATTAAAATTGGACGTAGTTCATTAGAAGTATTACTGATTGATTTTACTGGAGAGGTGCGTTCGCGGGTGTCCTTCCATTATATTTTTCCAGAACCTAAAGAGGTTTTTTGCAATATTAAGAGCAGCTTGGATAATATACTTGGCAGCCTCACCGCGCATCAACGTACAAAGGTTATTGGCATTGGCGTAGCGGCTCCCTACTCATTGGATGGCTGGGCCAAAGAGCTTCCAGGCCCAGCAACAGCACGCGAGTCTTGGGCAAACACTAATATACGAGAAGAGATCTCAGCATTAACTAGTATTCCAACCACACTGGCCAATGATGCAACTGCAGCATGCATTGCCGAATTAACCTTTGGTAACCCACACAAGTGGCGCAGCTTCCTCTACTTTTATGTTGGCACCTTTATGGGTGGTGGATTAGTATTAAATGGCCAAATATACGCAGGCCACAACACTAATGCTGGTGCAATGGGCTCGATCCCTTTAACCGCTAGTAAACAGTTGATAGCAGACGCTTCACTGTATCATCTAGATCAGCAATTAAGTCAGATAGAGCTTTCCACACCCTTTTTTGAAGAGACAAATCAAATTTGTCCTAAAGCATGGCTGATTTATACGCACTGGGCAGACAAGGCAGCCTTATCTATTGCCTATGCAATCGCCTCTGGCTGTGCTTTTATTGACCCAGAAGGCGTGATTGTCGATGGGGGCATCCCAACAAAGGCTGTCACTTACCTTGTGGATGCTATTCGCGATGCTTGCGATACAGACAACTGGGAAGGCTTGGCTAAGACCGAAATCATATTTGGTAATGTTGGTTTTGATGCCCGAGCGTTAGGTGGTGCCCTAGTGCCTATTTACTCTACTTTTTCACCAGACAGTGACGCTTATTTAAAAGCCACTAGTTAATAGTACACAGTAGCTAGTGGCTTAGAGCGAGAGATTGCCGAGCCACTACAAACAGCTATAAATCATAACCTTTTAACGATTCTTCATCAGTTTGATCTTGTGGTATCTTTTTCGTTGTAGGCACAATACTTCTCCCCCTTACTACCGCACTACCTGGCGGGCTTGTACCGTAGTTGCAATTACCCGTAGTCTGAATTGGCTCTAAGTCACGCTGCATAAGGCGTTTCATGCTTTCGTTGTATGGCATTTCTGTGTGGTATTTGTATGGGCTGTGTATGGCTAGTGTATGTGAACTGTCCGGCAAACTAGGTTTAAAAAAAGCAGCAACAATCTGCACATAAGTAATGTTCAGCAGCTTAATTGACTGCTTATCAAGCCTCTCTTCTCTAACAACAACTCCTGTAAATAACGTGCCTTTAAGGTTTCCCATATAGTCATGGAATGACGACAACCTTGGGGGAAGTGGTTGGTTTGCATTTAACCAAAACCTACAGAATCTACTGCGCTTTCCCACACGAAATTGGCCGCTAGGCAGGGGTGAGCCAATAGGGCCTTTTTTAGTGGCTTTAACGCGATCTAAGTCAGCATTAAAAACTGCATACCGACTATCATCAGTTAATAGGTTTATGAATTGCAGGTTAACACCGCTGTGGTGCTTCGCCCCATACCGTCCAGTGCTGTAGCTTTCATACACTAGGACACCAATGGCCATCTGGCTAACCAACTCATAAACCAGTTTATCTTCATACCGCTTTAACCATTCCGCAGGAACAGGAAGTCCACTTTCAGCGATGATGTTAAGGCGACCATCGACTATTTCTAGCTCATCACCGCGGGTCAATAAGCCCTTAACTGATGGTGGACTAGGCATGTTCACCCACAATAGTAACAATTTACCATTGTGGATATATCGACACAGTTTAATACGCCTTCGCCAACAATGCCTGTGTCTGAAAAAAATTGACACCTTTTTACACTGTGATATTGGACAACAAGGCCAGAGATTGCGACCATAGCATTAGAAATTTCTAAATGGCTGCTACCAACCTACGTTTTAGCCACCTTAACACACCATTTTTAGCGGACTAACACATGAAAACACGCTCAGTTATTTGTTCACTGGCAACCACTGCCCTACTTACGTCCACTTTGGCCAACGCCAATGACAACGCCGTCTTTGAAATAGGCGCAGTAGCGGTAAATGGCAGCTCTATTTATACAGGTGTAGAGAGCACATCAGCAGTCATGCCCTCCATTAGCTACAAATCAGATATTCTAAGTGTGAGTGTGCAAGAAGGCTTTGTGTATCAGTTGTCCAATGATGGGGCCCTCAAGCTAAGTGGTGCCATAGTACCCAATTTTAGACCTTACAAAAGCACGGCCTCTGCAACCCTTGCGGGTATGACTCGTAATATGTATTTTGATGCCAGCCTATCGGCTTCCTTTACTCTTGCACGTGGACTAGACGCCAAACTGAGTATGGCTACCGAACTTACTAACCGTTTCAACGGCAAGGCGATAGACGCTTCAATAAGTCAGTTTGTGCCAATAATGGGCCAGCCAGTCATTTTTGGCGCTGGATTAAAATACCAAGACGCCTCTCGCGCCAACTATCTTTATGGTGTGAAAGCCAGCGAAGCCACAGGCCAAAGAGCGCAATACGACACTGGTAGTGCCACGTCTACTTACCTTACTATGAGCACCTTCCATTCGTTTACCCAGCAAACGTCTTTGTTTGCCAGCGTCAACGCAAGCTTTTTACCTAGTAACGTAAGTAACAGCCCCATTGTTTCTAACAAGCGCACGGTATCCAGTGTTATCGGCCTAAGTTACAGTTTTTAGGGGATGACTAAGCTAAAGAAAGTAGGTTTATTGGCAGTAACGGTGGTCTTGGTTGGGTTTGTTGTAAGCTCTTGTAGCAATAATGAAACCTTCAGCAACACCAACCCCAAAGTGGTGCCCAAAGATTTAAGCGACGTCTTTAAATGGCGCATGAGCGCGGAGGCACCTCCAGCAAGAGAAGCTATTACACTGTCTGAAAATTGGCGCAGCCTAACCCCCAATTCAAGTCATTATGCCGTATGGATTGGCCATGCCACCTACCTGATTAATACCGGTGATGTCACTGTGCTCACCGACCCTATATTTTCTAACAGGGCCTCACCTGTGAGTTGGGCAGGGCCACAGCGCCTAATCCCTCCTTCCATGACATTAGCTCAGCTGCCTCCCATTGATGCAGTCGTAGTGAGCCATAATCATTATGATCACCTAGACCTACCCAGCCTTATCGCATTACAAAAAGCCAACCCAGCCATGGTGTTTTTGATGCCACAAGGTGACAAGGCATTACTAGAATCTAAAGGTTTAAATAATGTGTCTGAGTTTAGGTGGTGGCAAACACACCAAGTCAATGCAACCACTTTTACCTACACACCCGTGCAACATTGGTCTGGCCGCGGAGTGACCGGACGCAATACAAGCCTCTGGGGCGGCTGGTTTTTAGCGGGGCCAGACCTTTCCATCTATCATGCTGGCGATACAGGCTATTCAAAAGATTTTCTCACAACCAAAGCTCGCATGGGCGAACCCGATGTAGCATTTATCCCCATTGGGGCATATAAACCTAGGTGGTTTATGAAAAATCAACACGTAGACCCAGCAGAGGCAGTGCAGATTGCATTGGATTTAGAAACTAAACAAGCCTTTGGTATGCATTGGGGCACGTTCGTTTTAACTGACGAAAACATCAAAGAGCCCAAAGCCATGCTGGCTGAGGAGTTAGTCAAACGCAATCTGGATGCAAGTTTCTTCAGGGCGCCAAAGCCTGGCGAAGTGCTTAGGCTCAAGCCTTAGTTGTGAGGGTTATTCCCTATTTCAGTTTAATACCTTTCAACCACCGTTCTAAACGTTAGATTAACTCTAGGTGTGTGGATTTTTTTGGTAGGAGGCAAACGATGTAGCCAGTGGTCTTGGGTTGTGCCTTGCATCACTAGCAGACTGCCATGTTGCAAAAGTGCGGTGTGGGTTTCTTGGGTGTGTTTGTGTTTAAACGCAAAGGTGCGCTGCGCACCTAAGCTCACAGAAGCAATGGCACCATGACGCTTTAGTTGCCTTTCGTTGTCACTGTGCCAAGCCATACCTTCATCACCTGTGTGGTATAAGTTAAGCAGGCAGGAGTTGAATGTTTCTGAGGTGATGGCTTCTATCAACTGCTTTAGCTCTAACAGCTGGCTTGTCCATGGCAAGGCTGAGCGGGTGATTTTTGAATAGGTGTAGTCAAAGGGTCTGTCGCCATACCATGCTACTTTGCGCTTGGTGATTATCTTTTTGTCAAAAAGGATGGCCTCATCATTTCTCCACTGTACAGCATTAAGCAAATGCTCTAAAAAGTAATCTGCTTGATTATCTTCTAGCACTACACCATGATAATTGGTTTGGCCATCTTGGGGCAATACATTGATAGGTGGGTCTATGCGTTGAGAAAAAAGTGCCATATCAAACCTCACTTAGTGCGCGGCGCAAGGCTATAGAGGCCTCTATGAGCGCCAAAATGGCTAAAAACCATAATACCTGCGTGTGGCCAAACTCTACAATGCCAAAGCCTGCTAAAAGCGGAAACCCAAAAATGCCAATAAAATAAGTAAGGGCAAATATTTGTAGGGTTTGTGGGCCCAAATCTGGTTGCGCATCATTGGCAGCCATGGCCACAAGCATAGGATAAGAAGTGCCATAGCCCAAACCAAATAAAATGGCCACTGTAATGTACAAAGGTATGCTAGCTCCACTGACAATAAAGAGCACCACACTTGCTGCCATTGCATACTGCAGCATTGAAATGGTGAGATAAGGGTTATTACCACCTTTAAATTTTACCAACACCAGCCTAAAAAAGACTACGGTTATCGTGTATACAAAAAAGAAGGTGGCGTAGTTTAGGCCTCTCGCATCGGCAAAGACGGTTTGGAAGTTATTCATGCCGGCAAATACGCTAGCCCCCAAACACACCATAATAACTGGCAAAAGTGCCCTAGATTTAAGCACTTGACGCAACGCACTCAAAGTAATTCGTGAAGAGGGCTCTGGCGCTGGGTTGAGTGCATGCACTTTTATGGGCTTTATCATTAGAAAGAACAAAATAGCACTGATGACACACAAAAAAGATGTGAGGTAAAAAACCGTTTGCACTGGATATCCAAAGCCTGCCAGCACAGATGCAAATACAGGTGACAAACCAAAACCTGCCATCACAAAAATAGATAACAAGGTAAAAAATCGCACTCGTTCTTCAGGGTTCACTAGCCGTGTGAGCACAATAGGCCCCAACGAGTAGGTTAAGCCCCAACCAAAACCTAAACTGATACTTGCCACTAAAAGCCCCAAGCCCACAGCGTTTACATAGCCATATAAAAACAATGACAGCGCAATCGCTAAACAGGCAATGCCAAGCGCACGCACCCTGCCAAACTGATCGGAAATATGCCCAGAAAAGTAAACCGTAACAATGGTCACGATGGCGGTCACAAACAACATGGCCCCTACTACTTTTTCACTAGCGCCAAATTCAGCAAACAGCCTTGGCAACATGAAGGTAAGCCCATAAGCCCCTGCTTGCAAAAAAATGGCTAGAAAATACATGATAAAAGTGAGGGATCTAGACATTAGTTATGCGTCTTATGGTTATTTTAGCGATCGATTAAAATGATTTTTTGCAGGACTAGTATCGCCCTCACCTAAGGTTAATTGAAGCATCACAGAGTCTAGCCAACGTTCAAATTTATAACCAATCGACTTTATCACTCCCACTTGTTCAAAGCCCATCTTTTTATGAAAGTCTATGGACATATGATTATCAGAATCTCCCACCACAGCAATCATTTGGCGAAAGCC
>JAIBDW010000082.1 GCA_024686035.1 Oceanospirillaceae bacterium | reverse complement strand
GCAAATATCATGGGGCACGTATAATATACGCGTCCCATACTTTTGGCATGTTTTAAATAATCACGCCAAAAGATGTTCTAGGCCAGTAGTTCCAACGGCAGAACGTCGGTCTCCAAAACCGAATGTTGGGGGTTCGAATCCCTCCTGGCCTGCCATATTTTTGATGCTTTGGGTAATAATAGCCAAAGTAAAAAGCACAGTTAACTAGAGGCTCCAATTATGAGCGCTACACCAACTACAAAGAACTCACGTTTAGACACTGTTAAATGGATTATTGTTCTAGCTATAGTGATTGCTGGTGTTGTAGGTAACTCTGTCTATTCTGATCAATCCCTGTTGTACCGCACGCTTGCGCTAGTCGCTTTGGCGGGTGTGGCATTGTATTTTGCTTTGCAAACCACCAAGGGCAGGGGTTATGCAGCTAGTTTTAAAGAAGCTCGCAAAGAAATTCGTAAAGTAGTTTGGCCAAATCGGCAAGAAACAACACAGACTACATTGATTGTAGTGGTTGTGGTGTTGATTGTGGCTTTGTTTTTGTGGGGTCTAGACTCATTTTTGAGCTGGACTGTTGCGTCTTTGATTGGCTAGTTAGCTCAAAAGTTTAGTTAGGATATTATCATGGCAAAGCGTTGGTACGTTGTTCACGCATACTCAGGTTACGAGAAGCAAGTTATGCGCGCCTTGCACGAACGCATTGAGCGTTTTGAAATGCAGGACGTGTTTGGCGATGTTTTGGTGCCTACAGAAGAAGTTATCGAAATGCGTGCGGGCAAAAAGCGCCGCAGTGAGCGTAAGTTCTACCCTGGCTATGTGCTAGTGAACATGGAGCTAAACGACGACACATGGCACATGGTTAAAGAAACGCCACGTGTTCTAGGCTTTATTGGTGGTACAGCTGACAAGCCAGCGCCTATTACAGAGCGTGAAGCCAATGCCATTTTAGATCGTGTTGAAACAGGTGCAGAAGCGCCAAGACCTAAGACGATCTTTGAGCCAGGTGAAATGGTTCGTGTTGTTGATGGGCCGTTTGCAGACTTTAATGGTGTGGTAGAAGAAGTTAATTACGAGAAGAGTCGCTTGCAAGTGGCGGTACTTATTTTTGGCCGTTCAACGCCTGTCGAATTAGAATTTATTCAGGTCGAAAAAGCCTGATTTTTGGCGGCTTAGGCTGTCAATTTTAAACCTTGGAGTCGGCAGCGGCGTTCAGGGTTTTTGCGCATTTAGCATTAGCTGAATGTTTTTTGAATAGGGGAGCTGTTGTTTTGTTTTTAACTATCCTTAAGCGGTAGTTTGAAGGCTAAAGAAGGCGTTATTACCCATTAGGAGATCACTATTATGGCTAAGAAAGTACAAGCCTATATCAAGCTACAGGTTGCTGCCGGCAAGGCCAACCCAAGTCCACCAGTAGGCCCAGCATTGGGTCAGCATGGTGTAAACATCATGGAATTTTGTAAAGCCTTTAATGCTCAAACTCAGAGCATGGAAGCTGGCATGCCTGTACCTGTAGTTATTACAGTATATGCAGACCGCAGCTTTACCTTTATCACTAAGACACCTCCTGCAGCAGTTTTGCTGAAGAAGATCGCAGGCCTTAAAAGTGGTTCTGCCCGTCCAAACACAGTCAAAGTGGGCACTGTAACTCGTGCTCAACTTGAAGAAATCGCAACCACTAAAATGGAAGACTTAACCGCTTCTGACATGGATGCAGCTGTACGTACTATCGCGGGCAGTGCTCGTTCTATGGGCTTAAATGTAGAAGGTGTTATCTAATGGCTACCATGACTAAACGCGCTAAAGCAATCGCGCAAAAGATTGAGCTAGGTAAGGTATACGAAATCAATACTGCAGTTGACCTGTTAGCGCAGCTGTCTACCGTTAAGTTTGCAGAAGCAATTGACGTCGCTGTTAACTTGGGCGTTGACCCACGTAAATCTGACCAAGTTGTTCGTGGTTCTACTGTGCTTCCAAACGGCACTGGTAAAGACATTCGTGTTGCTGTTTTCACTCAAGGTGAAAACGTAGAAAAAGCAACAGCTGCTGGTGCAGACATTGTGGGTATGGAAGATCTAGCTGCAGAAATCAAAGCCGGTAAAATGGACTTTGATGTCGTTATTGCTTCTCCAGACGCAATGCGCGTAGTAGGTCAGCTAGGTCAAGTTCTTGGTCCACGTGGACTAATGCCTAACCCTAAAGTTGGCACAGTAACACCAGACGTAGCCACTGCTGTTAAGAACGCTAAGTCAGGTCAAGTGCGCTACCGCACAGACAAAGCCGGCATCATCCATTGTTCACTAGGCAAAGTGGGTTTCACTGCTGACGCAGTAAAAGAAAACCTCGTCGCACTATTGGGTGATCTTAAAAAGATGAAGCCAGCTTCTGCTAAAGGTGTATACATCAAAAAAGTGACCATTTCGACCACTATGGGCCCAGGACTTTCGGTTGATTATGGTGCTGTTAAGTTTTAACGCATTCGGCTCTTTTTTGGGGCCATATTTTAGGCGATAAGCGAAGTTGACTTAAACCTTTAATAAACCAAACTTTGGGGTCTTGTACATGTACAAGACTGTCAAAGACCGTAGGTGGCTTTGATCCTTTTGGTGATCTGCCTTAATGATTGCCTACGCAGACGGTGAACCCGATTCAGATGCTTGAATCCAACACCGTTATTAGGTTCTTATTCTTACCTGTGTAAGCAAGTAAAGATAAGGAGTTGGATAATTATTTCAGGAGAAATAGCGTGGCTATAGGTCTCGAAGACAAGAAAGCGATTGTCGCAGAAGTCAACGAAGCAGCCACCAGTGCTCTATCTGCAGTTGTAGCCGATTCACGCGGCGTTACTGTAGGTGACATGACTGCTCTTCGAAAGCAAGCTCGCGAGAATGGCGTAACCCTACGGGTTGTGCGTAACACTCTTGCTAAGATTGCTTTGGAAGGCACGGACTATGCGTGTTTGCAGGACTCCTTCAAAGGCCCAAGCATTATTGCTTTTTCAAATGATCATCCAGGCGCTGGCGCCCGTTTGTTCAAAGATTTTGCAAAAAGCAACGGTAAATTTGAAGTGAAAGCACTGGCGTTTGAAGGCAACCTTATGGGTGCTGATCAAATCGACGTATTGGCAACATTGCCAACATACGACGAAGCAATTGCTAAGTTGATGAGCGTAATGCAAGGTGCTACCAGCAAGCTGGCACGCACTTTAGCAGCAGTTCGCGATCAAAAAGAACAGGAAGCCGCTTAATTCTATTGTCCAACTGGACTGGATTTAACCGACTTTACGTATGAACATGATGACCCATTTGGGTCTTATTAAAGAATAGGAATTGTTATGTCTATCACTAAAGACGATATCATCAATGCCGTAGCCGACATGTCTGTAATGGACGTGGTTGAACTTATCTCCGCTATGGAAGAGAAGTTCGGTGTTACTGCAGCAGTAGCATCAGCGGGCCCAGCTGCCGGCGGTGACGCTGGCGCAGCAGCCGAAGAGCAAACTGAATTCGACGTAATTCTAGTTTCTGGCGGCGAAAAGAAAGTTGCAGCTATTAAAGCTGTACGTGCTGCAACGGGACTTGGCTTGAAAGAAGCTAAAGGCCTAGTTGAAAGTGCTCCAGCAGCAGTTAAGGAAGGCATCTCTAAAGAAGACGCTGACGCCCTTAAAGCTGAACTAGAAGCATCTGGCGCCACTGTCGAAATTAAGTAAGCCATCTTTTTAGATGTGCTTGCTTAGGCCTAGGACCCTTAGGGAATAATAGGTTTGACAGCGCACGGCTGGTGGCATATTTGCCACCGGCCTTTTTCGGTTCTATAGCGCAGGCTTTTTATGCCGTGTTTTATAACCAAAAAAGGCTGGATCAAAGTGGATTAAACCCTTTGCCAGTAACGTTTTGCGGGGAGTATGCCCCCGTCGCCTAGGGCGGAACCAGTATATTTGGACATTTGTCCGACCAATTTAACGGTCTGAATACAGACCCAAATCGGGGATTTTTGATGCCTTACTCATACACTGAGAAAAAACGTATCCGCAAGGATTTCGGAAAGCTGCCTCCGGTGATGGATGTGCCTTATCTACTGGCCATCCAGATCGATTCTTACCGCAAGTTTTTACATTCAGGT
Organism: Oceanospirillaceae bacterium; assembly: GCA_024686035.1. GTDB lineage: Bacteria > Pseudomonadota > Gammaproteobacteria > Pseudomonadales > Balneatricaceae > Njordibacter. The sequence continues at coordinate 3,965 of JAIBDW010000082.1, read as the reverse complement.
CAAGGTGTTGACCAGCGTAAAGACTTAGGTCTTCATGCTGCTTTTCAATCTGTTTTTCCTATTGTCTCTTTTTCTGGCAATGCATCTTTAGAATATGTCACCTACAAGTTGGGTGAGCCTGTTTTTGACGTGAAAGAATGTCAATTACGCGGTGTAACTTATGCTGCACCATTGCGCGTTAAAGTGCGTCTAGTTATCTATGATCGTGATTCTAAGGCTAAGGCGATCAAAGATATTAAGGAACAAGAAGTTTACATGGGCGAAATGCCTTTGATGACTGACAACGGTACTTTCGTTGTCAATGGCACCGAGCGTGTTATTGTTTCTCAGCTACATCGTTCTCCTGGCGTATTCTTTGACCATGACAAGGGTAAAACCCATAGTTCTGGCAAATTGTTATATAACGCTCGTGTTATTCCTTACCGTGGTTCTTGGTTAGATTTTGAATTTGACCCTAAAGATACCTTGTATGTGCGTATTGACCGTCGTCGTAAGCTACCTGCATCTATATTACTGCGTTCTTTGGGCTATACCAGCGAACAAATCGTTGAAACATTCTTTGAGAATGTTGACGTGACAGTGACCGACGAAGGCTTCACCATGACCTTGGTACCAAGTCGTTTGCGCGGTGAAACTGCCACGTTTGATATTGTTGACCAAAAAGGCGCTGTATTGGTTGAAGAAGGGCGTCGTGTGACTGCCCGTCATATCAAACAAATGGAAAAAATCGGCTTAGAACAGCTGCAAATTCCTGAAGACTATTTAATCGGCAAGAAAATTGCCCGTGATCAGATTGACCCAAACACTGGCGAGATCATCTGCGACTGTAATACAGAAGTGACTCAAGAGTTGCTTGTCGCTTTGCGTGCTGCAGGCATTACGGCATTGCCATTGATCTATAGCAACGATTTAGATTGTGGTCCTTTCATGTCAGATACATTGACCGCTGACCCAACACGCACACAGCTTGAAGCATTGGTAGAAATTTACCGCATGATGCGCCCAGGCGAACCACCCACTAAAGAATCTGCTGAAAACTTGTTTAACAACTTGTTCTTCACGGGCGAGCGCTACGATTTATCTGCTGTTGGTCGTATGAAGTTTAACCGTCGGTTAGGCCGTTCTGAAACCACTGGCGAAGGTGTATTGAATGACCAAGATATCGTTGCTGTTATGCAAACGCTTATCGCTATTCGTAACGGTCAAGGCATTGTTGATGATATCGATCACTTAGGCAACCGTCGTGTTCGCTCTGTCGGTGAAATGGCTGAAAACCAATTCCGTGTTGGTCTAGTTCGTGTCGAACGTGCTGTTAAAGAACGCCTAAGCATGGCTGAGTCAGATGGACTAATGCCGCAAGACTTGATCAATGCCAAGCCAGTTTCTGCTGCAATCAAAGAGTTCTTTGGTTCTAGCCAGCTGTCTCAGTTTATGGACCAAAACAACCCGCTTTCAGAAGTCACACACAAGCGTCGTGTTTCTGCCTTAGGACCCGGTGGTTTGACCCGTGAACGTGCAGGTTTTGAAGTACGTGACGTGCATCCAACCCATTACGGACGTGTATGTCCTATCGAAACGCCAGAGGGGCCAAACATTGGTTTGATCAACTCTTTGGCTACTTATGCCCGCACTAATGACTATGGTTTCCTAGAGACTCCATACCGTAAAGTAGTAGATGGCAAAGTAACAACAGACATTGAGTACTTATCTGCTATTGAAGAGAGTCAGCACATTATTGCCCAGGCTAACGCCAAGCTTGATGCTAATGAGAACCTTTCAGAAGATTTAGTAACCGTACGTCACGAAAACGAATTTACCTTGATGTCGCCAGACAACGTTGACTATATGGACGTGTCTCCACGCCAAGTGGTTTCTGTTGCGGCTTCATTGATTCCATTCCTAGAGCACGATGATGCTAACCGAGCCTTGATGGGTTCAAACATGCAGCGTCAAGCAGTGCCTACACTAAAAGCGCAAAAGCCTTTAGTAGGTACCGGTATGGAGCGTCACGTAGCCCAGAACTCTGGTGTATGTGTGGTGGCTTCTCGTGGTGGTGTGATTGAATCAGTGGATGCAACACGCGTAGTAGTTAAAGCGCATGATGCTGAAACAGAAGCAGGTGATGCAGGTGTAGATATCTACAACCTGACCAAGTACACCCGCTCAAACCAGAACACCTGCATAAACCAGCGCTCAATCGTTAACCTAGGCGACACTGTTGCTCGTGGTGACGTATTGGCTGATGGGCCATCTGTTGACCTTGGCGAATTAGCCTTGGGTCAAAACATGCGCATTGCCTTTATGCCTTGGAACGGTTACAACTTTGAAGACTCGATCTTGATCTCTGAGAACGTGGTTAAAGAAGACCGTTTCACTACCATTCACATTCAGGAATTAACCTGTGTAGCGCGTGATACTAAGTTAGGAAGTGAAGAAATCACCTCTGATATTCCCAACGTTGGCGAAAGTGCATTATCCAAGCTAGATGAAGCTGGTATTGTGCACATTGGCGCCGAAGTCGGTCCTGGTGACATTTTAGTTGGTAAGGTAACACCTAAAGGTGAAACTCAACTGACTCCAGAAGAAAAGCTATTACGTGCCATCTTTGGTGAAAAAGCCTCTGATGTTAAAGACACTTCTTTACGCGTTAAGACCGGTACCAAAGGTACAGTCATCAACGTACAAGTCTTTACTCGTGACGGTGTTGATAAAGATCAACGTGCCGTTGCCATCGAGCAAATGCAGCTAGATCAAGAACGTAAAGACATCAATGATCGTTTCCGTATTGTTGAATCAGCCACCTATGAGCGTTTATCAGCAGCCCTAATCGGCAATGCAGTAAACGGCGGTGCTGGTTTTAGTAAAGGCGACGTGATTACGGCTGAAAACTTACAAGAAGTTGATCGTATAGATTGGTTCAAGTTGCGCATGGCTGACGACACCCTAGCGCAACAGCTAGAACTAGCGCAGCAGTCTTTAGAAGAAACGCGTCTTGATTTGGATGCTAAGTTCGAAGACAAGAAGAAAAAGCTACAAACTGGTGATGACCTAGCGCCTGGTGTGTTAAAAATCGTTAAGGTTTACGTTGCTGTTAAGCGTCGTATCCAGCCTGGCGATAAGATGGCTGGACGTCATGGTAACAAAGGTGTTATCTCAGTAATCATGCCAGTTGAAGACATGCCTTTTGATGAATTTGGCAAAACGGTAGACATAGTGCTAAACCCACTAGGTGTGCCTTCACGTATGAACGTGGGCCAGATTTTAGAAACTCATATGGGTATGGCGGCTAAAGGGTTAGGCGAACGCATCGAAGAAATGATGATGCAAGAGCGTGCCAAGTCAATCAAAGAAATACGCAGTTTCTTAGATCAGATCTACAACGACGGCAATTGCTCTCGTTCAGAAGACTTAAACAGCTTCAGTGATGACGAGATTCTTGAATTGGCTAAAAATCTTAAAGCGGGCGTTCCATTAGCAACTCCTGTATTTGATGGTGCTGAAGAAAGTGAAATTAAGCGTTTATTAGAGCTTGGTGGTTTAGATCGTTCTGGCCAAACTTGGTTATACGACGGTCGCACAGGTGATAAGTTTGATCGTCCTGTGACCGTAGGTTATATGTACATGTTGAAGTTGAACCACTTGGTTGACGACAAGATGCACGCTCGCTCGACTGGTTCATACAGTTTGGTAACTCAGCAACCGCTTGGTGGTAAAGCTCAGTTTGGTGGTCAGCGCTTTGGTGAGATGGAAGTTTGGGCCCTAGAAGCTTATGGTGCCGCTTACACCTTGCAAGAAATGCTCACTGTTAAGTCTGATGACGTCAATGGTCGTACCAAGATGTATAAAAACATCGTAGATGGTGATCACAGCATGGAACCAGGTATGCCTGAATCCTTCAATGTATTGGTTAAGGAGATTCGTTCTCTAGGTATCGATATAGAGTTGGAATCTGACTAAGAATTAAG
>JAIBDW010000015.1 GCA_024686035.1 Oceanospirillaceae bacterium | reverse complement strand
TTATAGTTTATTTATATCTTGGGGAGTATAAGTTCCTGCGCTCCTCTTATGTTACTCTTATAGGCGTAAACTACATTGGATGCTTTTTATGATTTTGACAGCTTCACGTCTACCCTTGCGCCCTTGTTCTGTTATTTTTAGCAGCATGTTGGTTATTCTTGCAGGCTGCGCTGCACAGTCTCCAATAGAAACTCAAGGGAAGCCAGTCTCAAATAGTCAAGGGGTGACACTTGCCCAACCAGCGGCACAGGTCGATACCCCAGTCACACCAATATCTGCTGTGAAGCTTGATTCCCTTGCTCCTAGGGTTCTAGATGCTGCTGATGAAAATCCTACTCTACTGCAGCCTGTGCTTAAAAATGACGATATTAAAGTACAAGTAAATAAGGTTTTAGTCGACAATAGTATGGCCTTGGATAGTGTGGTTTTTTTGCTGGGAGAAGCTGGCTGGGCTTTTTCCAATGACAAATTAACAACACCCAAGGCAGAAAATGCTTACTACTTTCTCACTCAAGTATTGGATCAAGACCCCAACAACAAGCAGGCCCTTGACGCTTTAGATAAAATTGTCCAACGATACTATGAGCTGTTACTGAGTAGCTTAAAAAAAGGCAAAGTGGAGCAGGCTCGCGTGTTTTGGTCTAGAGCTAAGAAAGTGAATCCTCAGCATCAAAAACTCAGTGCAATGAAAGGCCTTATAGATGATTATCTCGCTAGGGAAAAAACCTTAACAGCAGCTGCACCGGTCACAAAAAAGGCAATCTCAACCGTGGCAGGGCCTATTACTGAAACGCCAATCATGAGGACTCAAGTTTTGTTATTGGAGGCTGCACTGATAAACCAACAAGATGAAAAGCTGGCTAAGTGGTTGACCTTGGTGGCACAAAAAGCCCAAAGTCTGCAGGCTACTATGCTGATTGTCGCCCCTAAAGATACTCAAGCCAGATGGGTGTATAAAATAATGAATAGTGCTGACCCTGAGCAACGTATTCGCGCGAATATAAAACACACTAAGCCAGCACGTGTAGAAATCACCTACCTAGCGCGTAAAGATGAGCTTGAAATTTACTCCAACTAACAGCATGTATACGTAGGTTGTCGTGGTTAATATATCAAAGGTAGTCATAAGGAAATAAACAATGCTAAGCATTAAGCAAGGAATTCGTAACATTAAAGAAGATTATGTGGATGGCAGTCACTGGGTGCTCAAGTCATTGGGTGCTTTAGCGATGGTGTACGTGTTGATCGCGATAGCCTTAAGTTTCTATTGGAATCGTGAGCCCGATGCGTTGCCAGCTGCTAGCAATCAAGCTGTAACAGGCGCAGCGACTACGACGGCTTTGTTAAATGTAGCCACTAGTTTGCTGGACAAACCAGGTGGCTATCTCTCTAATGATGTCTCTTTGCCTGGTGTGTGGATGGATAACATTCCTAATTGGGAATATGGCGTGTTAATTCAAGTGCGTGATTTATCTAGGGCATTGCGTAAAGACTTTAGTCGTTCGCAATCCCAATCTACCGAAGACGCAGATTTAGCGGTGGCAGAGCCACAATTCAATTTTGATAGCCAAAGCTGGATTTTGCCCTCAAGTGAGGGAGAGTATCGCACTGGCATAGACGCGCTTGGGCGTTATCTTGGTCGATTGTCTGATCAGCAGCAAAGCCAAGCTCAGTTTTATGCGCGCGCAGATAATTTAACCAGATGGTTAGGTGATGTGGAAACACGCCTGGGCAGCTTGTCCCAGCGACTCAGCGCCAGTGTGGGCCAGAAGCGATTAAATACAGATTTAGCAGGAGATGCTTCGGCCACACAATCTACCAGCGCTGATGTTGAGCTAGAAATTAAAACACCTTGGTCTCAAATTGATGACGTGTTTTATGAGGCGCGTGGAGCCAGTTGGGCGTTGATACAGCTGTTGCACGCTATTGAGGTGGACTTTAGCTCAGTGCTAGAAAAGAAAAATGCCCTAGTGAGCTTGCGTCAGATCATTCGTGAGTTAGAAGCCACCCAGGAAACACTATGGAGCCCGATGATATTGAATGGTTCAGGATTTGGTTTGTTGGCCAATCATTCATTGGTCATGGCCTCTTATATATCCCGTGCGAATGCAGGGATCATAGACTTAAGAGAGCTGTTAACTCAAGGATAAGTTAACGCCGCCCCCATTGCCAGGGCAAAAGAGGGGCGGTGTTGTTACTGTTTAGCCTTTGTAGGCTGCCGCTGCAACTTGGATTTTAGCTTTTGCAGACTCTACACCTTCCCAGCTTTCAACCTTAACCCACTTGCCTTTTTCAAGGTTTTTGTAGTTTTCAAAGAATTCTTTGATTTGGTTGCGCAGCATTTCTGGTAAGTCTGTGATGTCTTGCACATCATTGTAGGCTTGCGTGAGTTTTTCATGAGGCACGGCTAAAAGCTTGGCGTCTTCACCGGCTTCATCGGTCATGTTTAAAACCCCCACTGGGCGGCAGCGGATCACGCTACCAGGGACTACAGGGTAGGGTGTAACAACCAATACGTCTAGCGCGTCGCCATCATCGGCTAGGGTGTTGTTAATGTAGCCATAGTTGGCTGGATAAAACATTGGCGAGGCCATAAAACGATCAACAAATAAAGCATCAGCGTCTTTGTCAATTTCGTACTTAACAGGGCTGCTGTTAGCTGGAATTTCAATGACAACGTAGATGTCATTAGGTAGGTCTTTGCCGGCTGGGATATTCTGATAGCTCATGATCTAGTTTGATCCTAATAATAGTTAATAATACTGTGATGACTAATACGCTGCACTAGCTAATGCATTTGACTAATATGGTTAGTCTTGCAATGAAGCTTTGTGGTAGCGATTAATGCGTTCAACTTCTTCTATAGAACCCAAAATCACAGGCACTCGCTGGTGAATGTGGTGGGGTTCTACGTCCATGATAGGTTGCAACGTGTTGCTTGCGGCGCCACCTGCTTGTTCGATAAGAAAGCTCATGGGGTTGCCTTCATACATTAAGCGCAGCTTGCCAGATTTGCTTGGATCCCGACTGTCGTAGGGGTACATAAAGATCCCACCACGAGTCAAAATGCGGTGCACTTCAGCCACCATTGAGGCGATCCAGCGCATATTAAAGCGTTTGCCCAACGGGCCTTCTTCGCCCAGTAGTAAGTCGTTAACATAGGCTTGCATTGGGGCTTGCCAAAAACGCTGATTAGATATGTTAATAGCAAACTCTGCGGTGGCTGTAGGCACTTGCACTTGATCTTGTGTTTGGTAAAACACGCCGTCTGCACCTAAATTGTACATTGCCACTCCTTTGCCTGTAGTAATAGCAAGAATGACAGATGGGCCATATAGCACATAACCTGCAGCGATTTGTTTGTGGCCTGCTTGTAAAAAAGTGTCACAAGTGACGTGGGAGCAGTCATCAGGTAGCGCCAGTATAGAAAAAATAGTGCCTACAGTGACGTTTACATCAATGTTTGAGCTGCCATCCAAGGGATCAAAGGTGACAAGGTATTGCCCTTCTTCGTTGCCAGCAATAACGTCTTCTTCTTCTTCAGATGCTATGCCAGCCACACTGCGATTGGCTAACAGTACTTGTTTGAGTAAATCGTTGGAAATGACGTCTAAGTTTTTTTGCACTTCACCTTGAACGTTTTCTTGCTCAGCAGAGCCATAAAGGCCACTTAAAGCACCTCCGCGCAAACGCTCAGCAATGTTCTTACAAGTAATCGTAATAGAGTCGACGACGGATACAAGTTGGGGGTCAACTTGGGCTTGCTCAAGGGCTTGATTGAGGCTCAACATGAGATTTTTAGGTGTCCATTGTGGCGCTTAAAAGTTGGGCGCTACTATACTATAGTTACTCCAAAAAGTCTTGCGGCTTAAGTCTAATTGTGAGCTCTTTTATGTCGTTCTGACGCGACGCCTTGCCTGGCTAAGCGCCTTGATGAGAGACATAAGGTATTACGGTTCTAATAGGGTGTTAGCTAATGGGCTGTTAGCTGATACAATAAGTCTGAAATCCATTGTGCTATTAATTTTATGAATCCTACCCTTTTTCATTCCTCATCCCATAGTGAAGCACCTCTTAAGGTGACTTTAGCCATCACTGGTGCTTCAGGTGCTCAATACGGTTTGCGTTTATTGCAATGTTTATTGGCGACAAAGTGCGAGGTGTCGTTGATGGTGTCTGCAGCCGCACAAGTGGTGCTGGCCACGGAAACAGACCTAAAGGTGCCTTCGGCAACAGCTTCGATGCAGGCCTTTTTTACTGATTTATATGGTGCCAGTGAAGGACAGCTGCGCGTGTTTGCAAAACAGCAGTGGATGGCTCCAGTTGCATCAGGCTCTGGTGGTGGAGACGCTATGGTCGTGTGTCCATGCAGTACAGGAAGTTTGTCGGCAATCGCATGTGGTGCAAGCAATAATCTGATTGAACGTGCTGCTGATGTGCATTTGAAAGAGCGTAGGAAGTTAATCTTAGTGCCCAGAGAAGCGCCTTACTCAGAAATCCATCTAGAGCATATGCTTAAATTAACACGTATGGGTGCGGTGGTTATTCCTGCAAGTCCTGGGTTTTATAATAGGCCGCAAAGTGTGGCCGATATGGTTGATTTTGTGGTGGCAAGAATACTCTCGCAGCTAGGGCTGCCTCAGACGTTGGTGCCAGCTTGGGGAGAATAGAAAAATTCTATTAATTAAATGCGTTTTTACTCTATTTGGCTTACATTCAGGCTATAATATGCGCGCTAGTATTTGAACTAATTTTTAAGAGATTTTAACCATGTCTGTCGCTGATGATATGCAAAAACTAGGAGCTCAAGCCAAAGCCGCAAGCGCCGTTTTGGCTATAGCGCCAACCTTGGCTAAAAATAAAGCGCTATTGGCCATGGCCAACGCTTTAGACGCATCCAGATCAAGCCTCATTGCAGCTAACGAAAAAGATTTAGTCGCAGGCCAAGAACGGGGCCTTGATGACGCTATGTTGGATCGCCTGAAAGTGACCAACGAAGGCATTGATGCCATGATGGTAGGGTTACAGCAGGTTGCAGCGCTTGCAGACCCGGTTGGTGAAATTTCAGAAATGAGTTTTCGCCCCTCTGGCATTCAGCTAGGTAAAATGCGCGTGCCCTTAGGTGTGGTCGGCATTATTTACGAATCTCGCCCTAATGTTACGGTAGATGCAGCAAGTTTATGTATTAAGTCTGGTAATGCTGCAATTTTAAGAGGTGGCTCAGAAGCAACACATTCAAACCAAGCCATTGCCCAATGTGTAAAGCAAGGTTTGCTAGAAGCTGGATTACCATTAGAATCTGTGCAAGTGGTAGAGACCACAGACCGCGCAGCTGTTGGTGAGCTGATTACCATGACAGAATATGTCGACGTGATCGTGCCCAGAGGTGGTAAAAGCCTAATTACACGAGTCAGTGCCGAAGCGTGTATACCTGTGATTAAACATTTGGATGGCAATTGCCATGTGTATATTGACGATGAAGCGAACGCCAGCAAAGCCCTTAACATAGCCATTAATGCTAAAACCCGCCGATATGGGGTATGCAATGCTATGGAGTCATTGCTAATTGCTGAGTCTCGTGTGGCAGAAATACTGCCCCAACTTACGCAAAGCCTGCAAGAATTTAATATCGAACTGCGCTTATGTCCACAAGCGATGGCCCAAATTGGTAGCTACCACGGCACCATTGTTGCAGCCACTGAGGACGATTGGTATACAGAGTATCTAGCACCGATATTGTCTATTAAAGTGGTAGCCAGCATGGATGCTGCTATTAAGCATATTAACGCTTATGGTTCCCACCATACGGATGTCATTGTGAGTGAAAATTACACCAAAGCGCGTGAGTTTATGGCGCGGGTGGATTCAAGTTCGGTTATGATTAATGCATCCTCAGCTTTTGCAGATGGTTTTGAATACGGCCTTGGCGCAGAAATAGGTATCTCTACCGACAAGATACACGCGCGTGGGCCTGTTGGCCTGCAAGGTTTAACGTCTCAAAAATATGTCGTTTTTGGTGATGGACATATCCGCACCTAAGTTAAGCCCAGCAGCCAAAGTGTTGTGGGGTGGCACCTTTGACCCGATCCATGAGGGCCATGTGTCGTTGGCTATTGAGCTAAGTGATTATTTAGGTGTACAGCCTCTATATCTTGTGCCTAATAGTCAGCCTGCCCATAGGCATGCACCTGTTGCAACAGCGCTGCAAAGGGCAAATATGTTGACTTTGGCGATTCAAAGTCATCAACAGTTAGCCGTAGATATGCGTGAAATTGAACGCCAAGGGCCAAGCTATAGTTTCTTGACTATGGCTGAAGTAAGGCAAGAAATAGGCCCCATGATGCCGTTGATATGGTGCATGGGAGTCGATGCTTTTGCGCAGTTAACAAAATGGCAGCGCTGGCAAGAATTATTAACATATGGGCACCTTTTGGTGCTTACAAGGCCACAAATCAGTTGGCCCAAAGATCCTGAGTTGCTTACTTGGTATGCAGCTCACAAAGTGGATGAGGCTAAACAGTTATTAGCATCACCATCTGGTCAGGTAGCCCACCTGAAATTAGGGCAACATGACGTATCTGCAACACAGATCCGTGAGCAGCTGCACTTAGGTTACCAACCCAGTGCAACAGAATTAGCGCCTGCAGTGGCACACTACATTGCAAGCCAAAGCCTTTATGGCATTAATTAGATTTTTGGAACACACATTATGGCTATGCCAATTGAAGACTTATTAAAATTGATCACCGGTGCCTTAGAAGATATGAAAGGCAAGGATATTGTACTCTTAGACGTGCGCGGCTTATCAAATGTTACTGATTATATGGTCATCGCAACGGGAACCTCGAACCGCCATGTAAAGTCTTTAGCGGATGAAGTGTCTTTCCAAGCTAAACAAAATGGCGTGGCACCTTTGGGTATTGAAGGGGAAATGAGTGGCGATTGGGTATTGTCAGATCTTGGCGATGTTGTGGTGCATGTGATGCAAGCTGAAGCCCGTGATTTTTATGACCTAGAGCGTTTGTGGAACCCTGCACTGAAAGAAAACTTATCAAGTGATGTAGAGCCTCGCCCATAAATGAAGATTAAGTTGCTAGCAGTGGGCACTAAAATGCCTACTTGGGTGACGCAAGGGTATGATGAGTATGCTCGTCGTATGCCCAGTGATATGCAATTGCAGTTACAAGAACTGGGGTTAGGGTTTCGAGGCAAAGGTGCGGATTTAAAACGTGCCATTGCTAAAGAAGGAGAGCAGATGCTGTCATCTATCCCAGCACAAGATTATGTTATCGCGCTAGATGTGCTTGGTAAGCCTTGGAGTACACAAGAGCTGGCTAAGCAATGTGGTGATTGGCGTATGGGTGGCAAAAATGTCACTTTACTTATCGGTGGCCCAGATGGGCTAGCTGATGCTTGTTTGAAAAGAGCAGACAAGCGTTGGTCTTTGTCACCCCTTACGCTACCTCATCCTTTGGTGCGTGTCCTTCTTGCTGAGCAGATCTACCGCGCCTGGAGTTTGCTTAATAATCATCCTTATCATAAGTAGCTAAGCAGATTATGCCCTGGTTAAAGATGGATTCGCAGCGCCAAGAAGTCGGCCAATTTAAAGCCCGCCTTTGGTGGGCTTTGCTGTTTATCGTGTTGGTTTTTGTTGGCCTTGTGTCTCGGTTGATTTATTTGCAGGTGATTCAACACCAACACTATGTGACCCAGTCAGATAATAATCGTCAGCAGTTACAAGCCATTGCGCCCACTCGGGGCTTAATTTACGACACTAACGGTATTTTGCTAGCAGGCAATCGCGCCAGCCACAGTTTGACCATTGTGCCAGAACGGTTAGTGGCAGGACGTAAAGGCATTGATCCCATGCTTGCTGAGCTAGCCGAAGTGGTTGCCATTGACCAAGATGACATCAAACGTTTTAAACGTCGCTTAAACCAACCCCGCAGACCTTTTAGCCCAGTGACATTGCGCTTTCAGCTAAACCCGACAGAGATTGCTCAAATTACGGTGAACCAACACCGCCTTCCTGGCGTGAGAATCGTACCAGAATTGGTGCGTTACTACCCAATGGATGCAGGCTTTGTGCACGCTTTGGGCTATGTTGGACGCATTAATGACCGTGAATTGGCTAAGCTAGATGGTATTAATTATAGTGCCACCCATCATGTTGGAAAGTTGGGTGTTGAACGTTTTTATGAAACCGAATTACACGGCACTGTGGGGCACCAAACTGTAGAAACCAATGCCAGAGGCAAAGTGCTGCAGGTGTTAGAGCGTCTTGAGCCTGTGCCTGGGAAAGACATCACTTTATTTCTCAATGCTCAACTACAACAAAAAGCGGTGACCTTGCTAGAAGGAAAACGTGGTGCCATTGTTGCGATAGACCCTAATACCGGTGGAGTATTAGCGATGGCCAGTGCACCAAGTTATGGCGCTAATCAATTTGTAACGGGCATTAGTAACGCCAATTACCAAGCCCTACGTAATTCTGATGACCTACCTTTGTTCAACCGAGCATTAAGGGGTCGATATCCCCCAGCGTCTACAGTTAAACCTGTGATTGCTCTTGCTGGTATGGACACCGGCATCATACCTCGCAACTACTCTCTTTGGGACCCAGGCTACTATCAGCTTACAGAAGGTGGGCGCTTTTATCGTGACTGGAAAGAAGGCGGACATGGGCGTGTCGATATGCATAAATCTATCGTGGAGTCTGTAGACACTTATTATTATGCGATTGCCCATTTGATGGGTAATGACCCAATGACAAAGTATCTTGCCAAATTTGGGTTTGGCCAGGTGACTATTGCCGATCAGCCAGAAGCCACTAAGGCTGTATTGCCCACCAAACAATGGAAGCGCATCAATCGCAGTGCATCTTGGTTTCCAGGAGATTCTTTAAACCTTGGTATTGGGCAAGGTTTTTTATCAGCCACGCCCACTCAGATTGCAAGTATGACTATGGTGCTGGCCAATAAAGGCCAATGGCATCAAGTACGTATGATTAAAGAGATTGATGGCCAAGCGGTGACCAAGGTGAGTGACATAGGTCGCAATGATCCAAAACAACCTAGCGATATTAAGCTCAAACGCAATAGCGATTGGAATAGCCTGCACAAGGCAATGATAGACGTGATGCATGGAACCAAAGGCACTGGGCGTCGTAGTGGCGCCAATAGTAGTTATAAAATGGCCGGTAAAACAGGCACAGCTCAAGTGTTAGGTATCAAGCAAGATGATACCTATGATGCAGATAAAATTGCTGAACGTTTTCGCGATCATGGCTTATATATTGGCTGGGCTCCTGTTAATAATCCAAAAATCGCTATCGCAGTCATCATTGAAAATGGGGGTGGGGGCAGCTCTGCAGCAGCGCCTTTGGCGCGTGAATTGTTTGACCTGTACGTTTTGGATGCTAAGTCACAGGCCCAGTCACTAGATAAAGCGGAAGGCTCATAATTATGGCCGACTTTCAGCGCAGCGCTCCAGATGCAAAAAGGCACTTAAGGCAGGGCCCAGGGCTATGGGTAAAGCTTAGGCTAGATCCATTTTTATTGGTCTTGATATTTGCCATTATGTCGTTTGGCTTATTAGTGCTTTACTCTGGTTCTGGTGCTAGTGAAGTTGCAGTGCAAAGACAGTCAATACGTTATGGTTTAGCTCTTTTAGTGGTTATTTTCATCACGCAAATGAATTTACGCCATGTGCAGCGGTGGATTCCTTTGGTCTATGTTGCCGGGCTTTTATTGCTGCTTGCTGTGATATTTTTTGGTGTGGGTGCTAAAGGTGCTCAGCGTTGGTTAGAATTGCCAGGCTTGCCGCGTTTCCAACCATCAGAAATGATGAAGCTGGTTGTGCCTCTAATGGTCTCTTGGTATCTGGCTAGTAGGCCCAGACCGCCTTCTCTGACACACGTGTTGGTGTCTGTATTGTTAGTTGCAACACCCGTATTACTCATCGCCAAACAACCAGACCTTGGTACGGCATTGCTTGTAGGTAGTTCTGGCGTGTTTGTGATTTTCTTTGCCGGTTTATTATGGCGTTATCTTCTGGCTGCAATCGTCATAGGTGCTGCTGGGTTGCCACTTTTATGGATGGGTATGCGCGAATATCAAAAGCAACGTGTGCTCACATTTTTAGACCCAGAAAGTGACCCTTTGGGGGCGGGTTGGAATATTATCCAGTCTAAAATTGCGATCGGTTCCGGCGGTGTTAATGGCAAGGGTTGGCTGCAAGGCACGCAATCGCATTTAGATTTTTTGCCAGAAACCCATACCGACTTTATTGTTGCTGTGCTTGCTGAAGAGTTTGGCTTAATAGGTGTTTGTGTGTTGCTTGCCCTGTATTTTCTAGTATTACTAAGAGGGTTAGTGATTGCCGGATCTGCTGCACACCCATTTGATCGCATGTTAGCGGCAAGCTTAACCCTTACCTTCTTTGTATATGTAGTGGTTAACATTGGGATGGTGAGTGGTTTGTTGCCCGTTGTTGGCGTGCCGTTGCCTTTGGTCAGCTATGGAGGCACATCGGCTGTAACCTTGATGGCAAGTTTAGGTTTGTTGATGTCTATCCATGCCCGCAGGCCTCAGCGTACTTAGGCCTATCACGCCTAACTTAATGGGTATACCTAATTGGCAGGCGCTGTGTCACTCTGGTCATTAACTCATAACCAATGGTGCTTGAGTGGCGTGCGACTTCATTAATATTTAGATCTTTACCCCACAAACACACAGGGTCACCTATTTTGACTGCTGGCAGATCTGTCACATCTAAGGTAATCATGTCCATAGACACTCTGCCAACAAGGCTCACACGCTTGCCGTTGACTAATACAGGTGTACCAGAGGCAGCATTACGAGGGTAGCCGTCTCCATAACCAATGGCTACGGTGGCAATAATTGAAGTGCGTTTAGCATGCCATGTTTGTGCGTAACCTACCGCTTGACCGGCTTCAATTTCGCGCAAAGACGTAATGGCTGAGTACATCCCCATGACAGGCTTTAAACCCTTACTTGAAGGGTGATCTACATCAAGGGGGGAGTTACCGTAAAGCATGAACCCAGCTCGGTTCCAATCAGAGTGGGCTTCAGGCCACGCCATAATCGCCGGTGAATTGGCTAAACTTAATGGTGTATTGAAGGACTTAACGGTGTCCGTAAGTAGTTTTAATTGATGTTTAGTAAAGTCGTTATTCGTTTCATCGGCACTGGCAAAATGAGTCGCAAACACAATCTCTGTAGCGACGTTATCACTTATTAAAAGCTGTTGATAATAGCCACTGACATTGCCTGGACTTAATCCCAAGCGGTGCATGCCAGTATCGACTTTAATCCATACTGTAATGGGTTTGGGTAAAGTGGCATTCAATACAGCACTGACTTGTGTCGGATCCTCTACCATCACCCAAAAATCTTGCTTCGCGGCAACAGCGACTTCGTCTGCGCTAAAGACACCTTCAAGCAGCACAATAGGCTTGTGAATGCCTGCTTTGCGCAAAGCTAACGCTTCTTCTATGCAGGCCACGCCAAATATGGGCGCATAAGGTTGTAAAGCTATGGCACACCGTGTCGCCCCATGTCCATAAGCATTTGCTTTAACCACAGCCATAGTCTGGGATTTGGGGGCCAGACTGCAGGCCCATTGATAATTATCAATCAACGCGGCTAGGTCTACGGCCATATAACTTGGACGGGCCATGATGAAATCTCTAGTAGTTAAACTTGCCAGCGCTGTATAACTGCGCAGCTTTTTCCCATACCGGTCCAGGCTTTCCATCGCCTACCAATTGACCGTCAATTTGAGTAACTGGGGCAATTTCTTTACTTGAACTGGAAATCCAAATTTCGTCAGCATCAAATACTTCTTGCCTTGTAACTGTGCGCTCTTCTACAGCAATACTGCCATCTTCACGTAATACGCCCAAAGCAATCAGTCGAGTGATACCTGGTAAAATTTGATTGTCCAAGACAGGGGTAATCACGGTGCCGTTTTTAACAATATATGCATTGCAGGCACCACATTCGGTTAGCTGGTCTTGCTCATTAAATAACAATACTTCGTCACTACCTTGGCTATAGCCTTGCTGATAATGCATTACATTGCCAAGTAATGAAATGGACTTAATATTACATTTTTTCCAACGATGATCTTGCATCGTGGTTACTTTGTAGGCATTAACTTTATCACGCTTGGGGATAGGAGCAGCCGGAATAGCTGTAGGCATAGCAAACACTGTGGGTGCGACACCTGCAGGATAGGGGTGATGGCGTTTGGTGTCGGCGCCGCGGGTGACGTGTAAATAGAGCCCAACTTGAGGGTCAGGGTTGCGGTTGATCAACTCCTGACATAGGTCGCGCCATTGATCATGGCTCCAGTTAAGTTGTATTTCTAAGGCCGCCAAGCCTTCGATCATACGGTCGATATGAGGCCCAAAACCCACCATTTTTCCGCCATAAGAAGGAATGACTTCATAGATGCCGTCACCAAACAGAAAACCGCGATCCAAAGGTGAAATTTTTGCTTCTTCCATGGGTATAAAACTGCCATTAAGGTAAACAATGCTCATAACTTAATCTCTAATAATATGACTCACCAGTTGACTGGCGCTGTCGGCTAATAATTGCGGTAATAAACGATCTTCGTCTTGACGCCAACCACAACAAAACTTCAATTTTGGAGGTGCAGGGTCAATATTAAAGGCGATAAGCCGTTCATTTTTTAACGCATCCTCTACAATAGGGTGAGGCAATAAAGCAATGCCGGCACCTTGTTCGGCCATGGCGAGTAAGCCAGACACTGAATTACTGGTATGAAACTTTGGTTTTTCTAACACTTGGCTAAATAATTCTTGTAAGTGTTTCCCTGGGCCTGTGGCTGCTGGAAAGCTTAAAATAGGGCAGCGACTTAAAGTATTGATGTCCATGCTAGGGCTATTTTTAGCAAAATAAGAGCTGCCTACCCAAACCTGTGGCAAAGAGCTTAGTGGCTGAGTGTTAACTGAGACTGCTTGGCCTGTATAGACCATAAGTGCTAGGTCTAATTGATGTTCTTCTAACTGCTTATAGAGCGACAAAGACAGATCTATCGTGAGCTCGAATTGGATCAAAGGGTGCTGTTCACGCCACACCTTTAACAAGTCTCTTAGCCACAAGTGGGCTACAGTGTCGGCAATACCAATGCGAAACACACCTTGTTGAGGAGCATCATCTTGTAACTGAGCCTTCATTTCACTACTAATAGCCACTAAACGTTCAGCAAAAGGCAGTAGCTGCCTGCCACGTGCTGTGAGCTTAGTGCCACTTTGGTCTCGCTTAAATAACTTAACACCCAATTCCTCTTCTAAAGTAGCAATGCGCGCAGAAATCGCAGGCTGAGACGCGTGTAACTGAGACGCAGCACCATGAAAACTACCTAAAGTAGCCACTTTAATAAAGCTATTGAGATTGCGAAGACGCACGTTAAGCTCCTACCTTTAATTTTTTGACAAAATCAATCACAAAAACCAGTGATTTGGCGCAATTGGTTAATCACAGATTGGCCTTCGCTTACGGGCAGGCCATCTTCTGTCAGTTGGTTTATACGCGTCACACCATCTACGCTGCCAAGGTCTGATAAATACTGCAAAATAGACAAGGGCTCGATTTTAGCTAATAAATCATGTCTATGCCATAGGCCTAAAAAAGCAATCATGCCATAGGCGCCCCAGTTTGAAACGTCGGCAACAATAAGCTCATCAGCTTGGGTTACAGCGGGTACGATATCAAGTTTTTCAAGCGCGTGGGTGACTTTCCCCATACCTATTTCGTTACCACCATCCCCTACAGCGATGGTAGGGCATGTCGCCATGTCCATATAACTATCAAAGCAAGCCGTGCCCTGGCTGATACTTTCACCCCGCATATTGTAATAGCCTCCATCTTGCGCTTGTCCTGGGCGCTCAATAGAAACGATGGCTTGTGGGTTCAAGTGCTCTAAAGCAGCCAAGGTTTGCGCTGCAAAATCGTCGGCAATGCCGAGTTCAATTTTATGGGTACGATAACGGGCGCTAAGAGCCCCCACAAGTGGTTCGCCACAGACAATTATAGGTACAGCGCCAAGGTGCTCTAAGCACTGGTAAAGCGCAATAGCGCCTACAGGGCCGTCTGTTTCAAAGGTGCCTACCACCGGAAATCCTGTGCCAATCAGCACTGTGCTGCCGGATGTGCCTTTGATACATGTTTGTAAAATGTGTGCAGCTCTTAAGCAATAGCCTGCATCTAATGCGGGTTGTACTTGGGCCATACCACGAGGATTTCGGGCGACTAAAGCATCTTCAATTTGTTGGCTAAGTTGTTGGTCATTGAGCATGGTTAATCCTTCAGGTGCAGCAGCGGTGTGTGATCAAATTTGAGTTGCGATAAGGTATTTATGGTATGGGCTTGATAAAGGTCCACAGCTTCAAAGCGCAGGGTGTCTCCAGGCCTTAATTGAGCAAGACAAGCCGTATCGCGAGCTAACACTGCTCCTATTTTGGGGTAGCCACCAATGGTCTGACGATCTTTAAGTAAAACGATGGGTTGGCCATCGGCAGGCACTTGAACGGCACCTAAACAAATGCCTTCTGACAACATATTTTGAGATGCGCACGCCACTGCAGGCCCTTCAAGACGCATGCCCATGCGGTCACTACGATCGGTCAGCGTATATTGGGCGTGGAAAAAACGCGTTTGGGTTGCTGTGTCAAACAGGTGATGTTGGTAGCCAGGCAAAATACGCAATACGGTGTCGCCATCATGCGAGCCAGAGTTTTGTTGCCCATAGACAGGCCTGTGTTCTTGAGCTAGTGCTTGGCGGGGTAATTGCGCAATACTAGCGCACGCTAAGCAATCGTTGGCTGCAAGTTTAGCACCGGTTAGACCCCCCACTTTTTCTCGCACCACGGTTGCACTGCTGCCAAAGCTTGGAGTAATGTCAAACCCACCAGCCACACTGATATAACTGCGGCATCCATGGCTAGAATAGCCAAGTTTAATGTCGTCATCTGGCCATATTTTGTGGCTGGTCCATAAGGCCTTTGCAACACCATTAATCGTCAAATCTAGCGTTGCGCCTGTGACACACAGGTAGCTTTGGGTTTGGGCTAGTAGTTGAAGACCACCAAAGCTTAATTCAATGGCACAGGCATTTGGCGCATTATGCAAAATTCGATTAGCCCATAAAAAGGCTTCATTGTCTAAAGGCCCTCCGGTGGTTAAACCGATGTCATGTTGGCCAAAGCGTCCAAGGTCTTGGATTGAGCTAAGTAAACCCGGCTGAAGAACTTTAAAGCTCATGCAATAACCCCCCCAAAGTTAGGTATTGTTGCTCATCTATCGGCATAAACCTTACGCGGTCACCCACGCTTACGGGCATGTGTGGCTGTGCTTGTGCATTGAACATGGGGGTAGGGCAAAGGCCAATCAGATTCCATCCCCCAGGAGAACTGGCTGGGTACACTGCAGTTTGGCGATCAGCAATAGCCACCGCGCCGGCGGGTACTTTAAGCCTTGGAGTAGCTAGTCTTGGCGCAGCTAAGCGTTCGTCTACTTCACCTAGGTAAGCAAAACCTGGTGCAAAACCAATGGCATACACCCGATACTCGGTGGCGCTATGGATGTCGATGACTTGTTCAACACTAAGCCCTGCATTTTGTGCTAACAGGTTAAGCTCTGGACCGTATTCAGTGCTATAAAACACCGGTATTTCAACCAGTTGACCACTATTTTGGCTCACTTTTTGTGGCGTATCCAATATCACCTTTAGGGCCGCCTTTGCCCATAAATGGTCGCACTGGTTGGGGTCATAAATAACTAGTAAAGACGCATAAGAGGCCACTAAATCGATAAGCTTAGTGCCAAAATGTAGCTTTATCTGCGCGCAGGCATTAGCAATAGCCGCACTCACTTCAGAGCTGATTTGCACACTGTCAGGATCGCTAAAATAGACGATGTAGCTATTTTCACTGGCTATTGCGATATGGGTTTGATTAGCGCTCATAGTGTTTGGCTACGGTTGATCAGCTGTTGGGCTTTGCATTAACCCACGAATAGACTCGATCGCTGCAATTCCAGCATCATTGTCACCATGCACACAAAGACTATCCACATGAAGTTTCAAAGCAGCACCACTAACTGTAGTGATGGTGCCTGTTTGAATGAGCTGTTTGACTTGTTTTAGCATGGCATCATGATCTAACACTGCGCCAGTTTTAGAACGAGCCATGAGGCTGCCGTCATCTTCGTAACCACGATCTGCAAAGGCTTCAAAATAGAGCTGTAAATTGAGCGCTTGGGCTTTTTCTAGGTGGTCTTTTGCGAAAGCGTTGGCCTGTAGCATTAGTTTTAACGGTGGCCTGCCCTTAAAAGCTCGTGTTTGATAGCTACTCACTGCCTGCATCACTGCGTCTATCACCGAGGCTTGGCTCATCATATCGTTATAAAGGGCACCATGGGGTTTTACATAGCTTAATGTTAAACCTTGGCAAGCAGCCATGCCCTCTAATGCGGCAATCTGATAGTGCATAAACGCTACTATTTCTTGGGCAGAACAATTCATAGACCTGCGGCCAAAGCCGACTAAATCTGGGTAAGCAGGGTGAGCTCCCACCATTACACCGTGCTCTTTTGCTAATGCCAATGTACGCTGCATCACCAGTGGGTCGCCTGCATGAAACCCACAGGCAATGTTGGCTTGATCAATGTGGGGCATGGCTTTTGCATCTTGGCCTATCGTCCAAGAACCATAGCTTTCACCTAAATCACAATTTAGTAGCATGTTGTTTCCCTTGTTTAAAATATAGCTAACTGGCTATTGGGTAAATCTGTGACCAACATGCAACCAGGTGCATGGGTAATACAAAATGAAGGTTTAGCTTTTTCAACGGCGACTTGAGGTGTGACACCACAAGCCCAAAACACTGGTATTTCACCTTCTTTAAGAGTCACACGATCACCAAAATCAGGCTGGTTTAAGTCGGCAATACCAATGTCGCCAGGTGAGCCAAAATGCACAGGTGCACCGTGTACAGAAGGGAATCTACTACATATTTGAATAGCCCTTATGGCATCTGCAGGTTTGTATGGGCGCATACTTACCACCATGTTGCCTGCAAATGGGCCTGCTTCTTTACAGGCAATATTGGTGCGATACATAGGTACATTCACGCCCTCTGTAAGGTTACGAACCTCTAACCCGTCGGCGATTAGTGCTTCCTCAAAAGAGAAAGAACAGCCAAGCACAAAGGCCACCAAATCGTCACGCCAATGATCCAGGATGTTGTTCACTTGATGATCTGCTTTACCATGATTGAAAAGTCTGTATTGAGGGATGTCAGTGCGCAAGTCGATGTCTTGGCCCAAGCCCTTTAGGCGAAAGTCTCCAGGCTTTTCAGACATGCCAATAATGGGGCATGGTTTTGGGTTTAGGTGGCAAAACTTTAAAAAATCATTCGCGTAAACGTCAGGCAAAATACACAGGTTTCCTTGTACATAACCTGAGCACAAACCTGAGGTGTTACTAGCCATGGAGCCGCTACGAATCTGTTGTCTAAGCTGCAGTGGTGAAAGGGTCATAGAGCGTCCGAAGGTCAGTAATAAGTTGCGAGGAATTATTGTGCATTTTGCATGTCACAAGAGGGTGTGTCTAATGAATTCTATTGCGACCATTGATAGACTTTTCCTATCAGCTGGTAAGTTTATCGAAAGTGATTCTTGTGTGTGATAGATATTACAATTGATTAGGCATCTATAAAAATGCATAAGACAAATCAAAGGCTGCGCGTTTGACCTCATTTATTAATCACAGACGGTTGGGGTCTAAGTAGGGATTAGTTACACTTAACAGACAAATATAGAGAAATTAATGTGAAAAAAATAACGCTAGGGTGCTTGATAATTGGACTTTTAAGTGGACAAGTCTACGCAAACTTTACTGCACGAGATGACGTGTCTAAGTGGTTAAGTGAAGCGGGTGATTTGGGTTTTACTCAAGCCCAGGTGTTACAATATTTAGCCCAAACTAAAGCCAAACCTAGTATTGTGCCGGTACTTCGCAATGCACCAGAAAATAAGCTGACATGGGGTGGCTATCAAAAACGCCTGGTTACAGCATCACGCATTAAGTTAGGCCAAGCCTTTTTGGAAAAAAATGCGGCATCATTGAATTTGGTTGCCCAAAAAACTGGTGTAGATGCTGCTATCATTGCAGCCATTGCCGGTATAGAAAGTCATTATGGCACTAACATGGGTAAGCACTTAGCTTTGCGGGTGCTTGCGACTCTGTCTTTTGACTACCCTCGCAGGAGTGAGTTTTACCAGCGCCAGTTAGCCGAATTTTTTCGTCTTTGTTATAGTCAAGGTTTAGATCCTACGCAAGTGAAAGGCTCTGCCGCTGGTGCAGTGGGAATGGGGCAATTTATACCCACAAGCTACCGTGATTTTGCTGTAGATGGAGATGGCGATGAACGCATCGATTTGTTTAGTAGTGTCGATGATAATATCGCAAGCATTGCTCATTACCTTGAGCGCCATCGTTGGCAAGCGGGCAAGCCTTGGCTGTTACGTGTGGACGCCTCTATAGAACCCGCTTGGGTGAGTAAGAAGGCCAAGCGCCAAGGAGTGCCTTTGTCGCAATGGAAAACCAGGGGTATCTCCTTACCTTCATCAACAGATGTGGATGAGTTTAATTTGTATGCCTTTTCAACCGAAAATGGCGATGAGTACCGTTTAGGTGGAGCGAACTTTTACGCGATAACACGTTATAATCATTCCCTTTGGTACGCCCGAGCAGTGGTAGAAATTGCTCAAGGTATCGCTCAAAATTGATCTATACACAACCAAGTTTGAAACAAGGTTTTTTAACATGCAGTATCGATTACGACTTGTTGCCAGTGCTGTGCTGATATTTGGCATTAGCGCCTGTTCTAATATTAGCCAGCAATCAACTGGAGCCAATAGTCCTGTGAGTATCTCTCAAGCGCAGGTGGTGGCGGCTGCCAAAGCTAAAACTGAAGCACGCTACTCCATAAAACAAGATTTAGGGCCCAAGCAGCACTTGGATATGAGTAACGCAGCTGATGCGATTCCTAAAGTAGAGGCACATAGTCGCGGTGGTAATAAGAGCCGCTACCAAGTGTGGGGTAAATCCTACAGTGTTATGCCTTCAAGTGTGGGCTTTAAACAGCGTGGTTTGGCTTCTTGGTATGGGCAAAAATTTCATGGACATCTCACATCAAACGGCGAAACTTATGACATGTACTCAATGAGTGCAGCCCATAAGTCTTTGCCTTTGCCTACTTATGCCCGCATTACTAACCTTGATAATAATAAAATTGTCATTGTTAGAGTGAATGATCGTGGCCCTTTCCATGGCGATCGAGTGATTGACCTTTCTTATGCTGCTGCGAGCAAACTAGACTATCGAAAAACAGGCGTTGCCAATGTATTAGTGGAGGCCATTGATGCAAGCCGCTGGAGTCCTGAGCTTGAGCAGCGCATCAGAACACAGCGTAAAGCCAATGCTTTTTCTACTTCAAAAAGTGCGTTGAAAGTGGCACCCGTGGCGCTTAGCAACGCTAAATCAACCCCTGCTGCTCAATCCACAGTTAAAAGGGAGCTTGTGACACAAGGTTCAGCAAGTAAAGAAATCCGTCAGCAATCCAAGCGTGTGCCAGGGTATTACGTGCAAGTGGCTGCGGTGTCGAAGATCGGCGGCGCTTTGTTGTTGCGTAATACTCTGGTGCAAGAGCTTAGACGATCAAATGTGTTTGTGGAGCAGGCCAATGATCGACCAGATTTGTTTCGGGTATTAATTGGCCCCACTATTGATGCTGGCAGTGCTACTGCGCTAATGCAGCAGCTTGTGCCGCTTGGGCACGGGCAAGGTCTAATGATTAGACCCTAATGTGCTGATTCTACAATGGCTCTCATGGTACAATCGGGCGGTTACAAATTGCCGATAGAAATCGCAAGTTTTTATTGGGTCAACAACTTAAGGTATTTTGAGTATGGCAACTGCAGTGGCTTCGGCTAAATTATTACTTTGCGCTGTGAAACAGGCAACTAAACATGGTTTTATCACTGTGGCACAAGTTAAAGCTGCTGCGATGGCAATGTCTTTATTGGTGTGTCTAGGGTTAGCAAGTTCAGCCTATGCAGCTCAAGCATTAGTGCCACAGCCACCTCAATTGGCCGCTAAAGCTTACATATTGATTGATGCGTTAACAGGTGAAGTCATTGTAGAGCACAATGCAGATCAATTATTGCCCCCTGCCAGTTTAACCAAATTGATGACGGCTTATATATTGGATTATGAAGTGGCTTCTGGCAACGTGTCTCTAGAAGATCAAGTGCGTATTAGTGAAAAAGCATGGCGTACCAAAGGCTCGCGCATGTTTATCCAAGAAGGCACTTTTGTTAAGTTGGAAGACTTGATGCGCGGCATTATTATCCAATCGGGTAACGATGCCAGTGTGGCTGTGGCAGAGCATATCGCAGGTAGCGAAGAAGCCTTTGCAGATTTGATGAACTTACACGCTGTGCGCCTAGGGATGACTCAAACAAACTTTAAAAATGCAACGGGATTGCCGGCTAATGGGCTTGAAACAACAGCAAGGGATCTGGCAATCCTAGCTAGAGCTATTATTCGTGATTACCCAGAGCAGTATCTGGTGTATTCAGAAAAAGAATTTACCTTTAATAAAATCAGACAACCCAACCGTAATAAATTGTTGTGGCGTGACAGTACAGTGGATGGCCTCAAAACGGGCTATACCTCTGCTGCTGGATATTGTTTGGTCGCATCAGCCAAAAAAGATGGCCAACGATTAATCTCTGTGGTGCTAGGCGCTGCCGGCACAGAGTCTCGGGCCCAAGAATCTCAAAAGCTACTCACCTATGGCATGCGCTTTTTTGAAACACATTTACTTTATGATGCTGGCGAGGTGATCACTCAAACTAGAGTTTGGGGTGGTATAGAAGACAATGTAGATGTATTGCTTGAAGAAGAGCTGGCTGTCACTATTCCCCGTGGTCAAGCTAAATATATTAAGGCCACGATGGATATTAATCCAAACATTGAAGCGCCATTATCAAAAGGTGATGTACTAGGTAAACTGGTCATTACTCTTGATGAAGACGTTATTCTAGAAAGAGATTTGATTGCCAGCAAAGCCCTTAAAGAAGGTGGGTTTATTAAGGGCATCGTCGATAGTGTAACTCGACTCATTAGTGGCGAATGATGAAGCTAAAGCAACAAGTATCAAAGCAAGAAGAGCCAAAAATTGAGTTTCCTTGTGCTCACTATAGTCTTAAAATAGTAGGCCTTAAAACCCCAGACTATAAAGACTTTGTAGTCGCGTGTGTGCAAGGGCTAGCCTCAGGTGTAGATCTAACAAAGGTACAGGCGATCGATAGTAAAAACGGCACCTTTCAATCGGTTCGTTTGTCTGTGACAGCGCAAAGTGAAGAGCATCTTAAGCTAATACACACAACCTTAATGAATAGTGGCAAGGTTAAGCTTGTCCTCTAGCTTAAACCTCAACGGTGGCGTCTTAATAAGGCGCTTATCACCGCAAGACTACAGCCAAAGTTGGCAAGCAATGCAAGACTTTACCAACCAACGCGATGCGAGCACTTTGGATGAAATGTGGGTGCTAGAACACCCTCGCGTATTCACTCAAGGCCAAGCAGGTAAGGCAGAGCATTTGCTGGATCAAGGAGACATCCCTTTGGTGCAGTCTGATCGTGGTGGTCAAGTGACTTATCATGGGCCAGGGCAGTTGATGATCTATCTTATGCTAGATTTAAAGCGCCTTAATATAGGCGTTCGAGCACTTGTGACACACATGGAAAATGCCCTAATAGACTGTTTGTCTGATTATGATATTAGCGCTTCTACCAAGGTTAGCGCCCCTGGCGTGTATGTTGATGGAAGTAAGATCGCTTCTTTGGGCTTGCGGGTTCGAAAAGGGTGTAGTTTTCACGGCTTAGCACTTAACGTTGACATGGACCTTAGCCCGTTTGAGCGTATTAATCCTTGTGGCTATGCAGGTTTAAAAATGGTTCAAATGAAAGATTTTCAAGATTTACCTGATATCATCGAGCTGGATATAGTGGCCAGTGATCTATGTAAAAAACTCATTCATCAATTGCAGTACACACACGTTAATGAAACCCAAGATGCTTGGGTAAAACACTTTTGAATATAATCAACGAGCGATAGTGACTATGGCGACATCATACAAAGCTGAAGCAGGCGTTAAACTTCGAGGCGCGGAAAAAGTAGCCCGTATCCCAATCAAGGTGATACCGACAGATAAAATGCCTCGTAAACCTGATTGGTTGCGCATTAAGGTGCGCAGTTCTCCCGAAATTAATCGTATTAAGTCTAAGCTACGAGAGCATAAGTTAGCTTCGGTTTGCGAAGAGGCCAATTGCCCCAATCTAGGTGAGTGCTTTAGTAACGGCACCGCGACCTTTATGATCATGGGCGAAATTTGCACCCGCAGGTGCCCATTTTGTGATGTGGCTCATGGACGGCCTAATCCACTGTCGGCAGATGAACCTACAGAGTTAGCCACAGCAGTAGCTGATATGGCTCTTAGATATGTAGTGGTGACGTCTGTTGATCGTGATGATTTAAGAGATGGTGGAGCCCAGCATTTTGCTGACTGTATTGGGGCCATTAATGAACGCACCCCATCGACCCAAGTTGAAGTGTTGGTACCAGACTTTCGTGGTCGCATGGACATTGCTTTGGATATATTAGCCAAAACACCGCCTCATGTGTTTAATCACAACTTAGAATCAATACCTCGCTTGTACAAAAAAATCCGCCCAGGCTCTGACTACCAGTGGTCGTTGGATTTATTGCAAAAATACAAGCAGCGATGCCCAGATGTATTAACCAAATCGGGTTTGATGCTAGGCCTTGGAGAAACCAACGAAGAAGTATTACAGGTGTTACAAGATTTGCGTGCTCACGATGTGGATATGCTAACACTAGGGCAGTATTTGCAGCCTAGCCTGAACCATTTGCCGGTGGATCGATTTGTGCCGCCTGCAGAATTTGACGAATTAGGTGCAGCTGCTAAAGCCATGGGCTTTAAGCATGTGGCCAGTGGGCCGTTAGTACGTTCTTCCTATCATGCTGATTTACAAGCTAAAGGTGAAATGATAACTTGATCGTGAAACTGAAGCTTCACCTAGCTTGGGTTTAACACTAGCACATCATAAAATTTAATAAGGTCTCATTATGGCGATTATCCATTGGTTAGGTGCTGGACTTTCTAGTGCACCAGGTATCAAAAGGCTGATCAGTAATGGCGCGCAGTTATGGCTGTGGAATAGAACGGTCAGTAAAGCTTGTGCTGTTATTGAAACACTGGACGGTCAGTGTCAGGCGCGTGAATTAGATTGGCAACAACTGGCTCAAAGTGTAGGTAAAGGCGATGTATTGGTGTCTATGCTACCGGGCTCGTTTCATGTGCAAGTGGCGCAGCTGGCGCTGGATAATCACGCACATTTTGTCTCCAGTAGTTATTTGTCACAAGCCATGGTCGACTTACATCAGCAAGCCTTGGATAAAGGCTTGTGTTTGGTCAATGAAGTGGGCTTAGACCCCGGTATTGACCATCTGTTAGCCTATGCATTAGTCAATGAATACCGTCAATCTGCAGCGTTTAAGCAAGATAATCGTTTGGAATTTAGGTCTTTTTGTGGTGGCCTACCTGCTGAAGAAAATGACTTTAAATATAAATTCTCTTGGTCTCCTTTGGGTGTGCTTACGGCCCTTAAATCGAAGGCAAAGTGGCGTGAAGACGGTGAAGTGAAAACCAATACTAAGCCTTGGTGTGCTGTGCGTGACTACAGCATTGACTTATCACACAATCACACGGCCACCTTTGAAGCGATTCCCAACCGTGACTCCATACCCTTTATCAGCCAATACCAATTTGATCCAAAGTGGACTGTAGATACCTTCATAAGAGGCTCCTTAAGGCTTGCTGGCTGGGCAGATGCATGGAAAGGTATATTTGACCTAGTCGCTAGTGCACAAGGCCCTGATGGCATGGCTAAGCTTAAAGCTAAGTCTGATGAGCTTTGGCAAAAGCACGCCTTTAAAGAAGGTGAGCAAGACCGTGTTGTGCTCCATGTAGAACTATTGGCAAAAGATGCTCAGACAAAACAGGGTGTTTGGCGTCAAAGTTATTCTATGGATGCCTTTGGCAATGAGCAAGGTAGCGCGATGGCTCGCTTAGTCTCTACCACCGTTAGCTTGGCCGTTGAGGCCGTGCTTGCCCAGCGTATCAGTGCAGGTGTTAGCGCGGCACCTAACGATGTGGCATTGGTGTCTGATTGGTTGGGCTACATTAATGATCACCATGACGTCATTCATCATTTGAACCACTTGAGTGACTGATGGCAACCCCTAAAAGTGCCATTGTAGTAGGGGCTGGAATGGTAGGTCTTTGCTGTGCTTATGCCCTCCATCTTAGAGGTGTTAAGGTCACTGTTCTCGATAGAGACCCAGTGGGTGATAAAACCTCCTATGGTAATGCAGGTGCGTTAGCTATTAGTGAGTGTGTACCCCACAGCTTGCCAGGCCAAATATGGTCTATTCCCAAGTGGCTGATTGATCCCATGGGCCCTTTGTCTATTCGTCCAGCCCATATTCCTCAATTAATGCCTTGGTTGTTGTCTTATCTTGGCCATAGCCGTAAAAATAATGTGGCACACATTGCTAAAGCCCTACATGCAATTAATAGTAGAGTAAGTGCAGATTATGATCCGATGCTAGCCAACATAGGCTATGGGGATAAAGTACGAGATAAAGGTTGTATCCGCGTTTACGATAATTATGAAAATTTCAAATTAAGCGCTCAAGAGTGGGCTATCCGCAAGCAGTATGGGCAGCACTATGAACTCTTGGGTGAAGAAGACCTGCGTGCCATGGAGCCCTCTATAGGCAAGGCTAAGACGTTTGGTGTGTTTCAGCCCCAATGGCGTATTATTGATGATCCAAAGGCGCTGGTCGCGAGTTTACGTGAATGGTTAGTTAGTCAAGGTGTGGCTATTTTTGCCACTAATGCAGAGGCTTTAATAACCCAAGAAAAACATGTTGTGGGTATTAAAACCTCAAATGGTGACTATGTGGCTGATGTGAGCGTTGTTGCAGCGGGCGCTTGGTCTAAAAAGCTATCAAAGCAGGTGGGCGAGTCGTGTTTACTTGAGTCTGAACGAGGCTATAACACCACCTTGCCTTACCCCAATATTCAGCTAAATCATGAGTTGTTGTTTGCCGAGCAGATGTTTGCAGTGTCGCCTTTATCTATCGGTGTGCGCGTAGGTGGTGCGTCAGAGTTTGCTGGTTTAAGTGCGGCGCCAAATTTTAAGCGTAGTGATAATTTACTGGCTTTAGCCAAGCGTTTTTTACCTGAACTGGATACTCAAAATGGTCAGCAGTGGATGGGTCATAGGCCTTCTACGCCTGATTCATTGCCTGTGCTTGGGCCTTCGGTTAAGTGGCAAGGGCTTGCTTATGCGTTTGGACATGCTCATTTAGGTATGACTCAGGCGGCGACAAGTGGGCAAATGTTGGCTGAAGTATTGCTAGACCCAGAAACAAGCACGGATTTAAGCGCGTATAGTATAGGACGCTTTAATGAATAGGTTTTCCAGCCAGTTGCATGATCAAACTACCCAGTAAATCCCAAGTGTTGGCTTGGCTTACACCTTTTACGCACTGATCAATAGCTTCGCATTGCTTTAGCATATGTTGGGCACTTGGATGATTATGTTGCTTTGCTGCTGTGCGCAGATAACTTTTACGTTTTTCCCACACGCGCTCTTGCCGAAGGCCAGCTTCAATCCCTTGGGGGTGATTGACCACGTTTGCCAACAGCCTTATTTCGCGACTTAATACCCATAAAATATCCATGGCGCTAGTGCCTTCTTCTTTGAGGCCATAGAGCATAGTGAGACTGTGGCTGGCTTGCCCCATGAGTGCCGTGTCTACTAGCTGATAATTACTGTAGCGCGCAAGACCGCCTACATCGCTATCAATGTGCTGCGCAGTAATTTCAAAACCTGCGCCATTGAGGGTGAATTTTTCCAACTCTTGAGCGGTTGCTAACAAGTTTCCTTCAGTGCGTTGAATTAACAGCTGGCACGCATCTGGGGTGATGGTTAGATCTAGCTTTTGAACTCTATGGTTGATCCAGCGGCCCATATGTTGTGCCTCCAATGGAAAAACTGCCATGCATACACCTGCTGCATCTAGGGCTTTGAACCATTTTGAGTTTTGACTTTTAGAGTCAATTTTGCCACTGCTAATTAATACTAAATTATCTGGATTAGGGTTTGCCAATAACAAGCTTAGGGCAACAGAGCCTTCCTTGCCGGGTTTACCGTTAGGTATTCTGATTTCAATAATCTTACGGTTAGAAAAAAGTGACATCGCTTGATCAGAAGCGGTGATTTGTTGCCAATCAAAGCGGCCCTCCGCATGAAATAAGTCACGCTCCAAAAAACCCTCCTGACGGGCCTTTTTGCGGATCGCATCACATATTTCTTGCTGCAATAAAGGCTCATCACCGTGCACGAAGTAACAAGCTGCTAAACCTTTAACTAGATGATTCTCTAGTTGGTCTGGTTTAATCAGCATTATTGGAAACTAAGCTGGCGGGTGATACGAGAGCCAAGCTGTTGGTATAGCAAGGCCCAGCTATCAGCTTTAATGCGTTCATTAATCGTGGCATTAGAGCCACTTAAATCCACATCAGTGGTTACAGATATAGGCAGTGATTTGTTATCAGTGGGGTATTCTTGTGTGTTTGCTGGCAGACCGTCAGCGCTATAAAGGTAGTGGCTACTTAAAGTATAGCGCCACACTAAGGCGTCACCGTTAGCATCTAGGGTAAGTTTTGCACTGTGTTGTAGGGTACGGGTCAGCTGCAAAGTGGGCGCGGTGTTATCTGCATTTACCACTGAATCCAATACATTTATCGCCACAGGGTATTGGCTTAGATGACCAATCACTGCGGATGCAAGTTGATCATCGTCTACAAAAAGATTAATTTGGGGCGCAAAAGAGCGTTGGCTTTGGCCTTGTAAGTGGAAACCGCAGCTGGCTATAGCTAGGCTTAGACACATCACCATGCTGAACTTAGTTATCGCACCTAATCTTGCCATTTGTTTGATCATTGGCTACTTCCTATTTTGACCTGGCAGCT
Source organism: Oceanospirillaceae bacterium (assembly GCA_024686035.1). GTDB lineage: Bacteria > Pseudomonadota > Gammaproteobacteria > Pseudomonadales > Balneatricaceae > Njordibacter. The sequence goes on along the minus strand of JAIBDW010000015.1, from coordinate 5,600 downwards.
GCCCACCAAGCTTAACTGACAACGATATTGATTAACTTGTTAGGTACTACGATCACTTTGCGTACGGCCATATCTCTGATGAAGCCCTGCACTTTTTCATCTGCTAAAGCCAGTTGCTGGATCGTATCACGGTCCATGGTGGCATCGACACTGATCTTGCTACGTAACTTTCCATTCACCTGAATCACCATGTCAATACTGGACTGCACAAGAGCGCTTTGGTCCACTTTTGGCCAAGGTGTTTGTAAAATGCTTTGGGTGCCTGACATGGCTTCCCATAACGTGTGGCACAAATGCGGTGTAAAGGGAGACATCAGTAACACAGCAGTACTTAAGCTCTCCGCTCTAACAGCACGGCCCTGATCACTGGTGTCGCTAAACTTAGCGATGGTGTTGCTCAACTCCATAATGGCTGCAATCGCCGTGTTAAAGGTGGTGCGCCGCTCAATATCGTCACTGACTTTTTCAATGGTTTGATGAGTTTTTCGGCGCATGTCTTGCTGCTGCTGGTTTAACTCACTTGCGTTTAAGGCAGGTGCTGCGGGGCTTGATAAGTGCTGGTGCACTTGTTTCCAAAAACGTTTGATAAACCTTTGAGAGCCTTCAAGTCCGGCGTCAGACCACTCAAGGGATTGCTCAGGGGGAGCTGCAAACATGGTGAATAGACGCACTGCATCTGCACCATACTGGTCGATCATTGTTTGTGGGTCAATGCCGTTGTTTTTTGATTTCGACATTTTTCCCATGCCGTCATATAACACGGCAGAACCGTCAGATTTTTTCACAGCACCAGTAATACGGCCTTTGTCATTTACGATGGGGTCTACATCCGATGGCGATATCCAATTTTGACCACCTTTTTCTTCTTCTTGATAGTAAGTGTGAGCGAGCACCATGCCCTGGCATAGTAACTTCTTAAATGGTTCATCAGACGAGACAAGGCCCATGTCGCGCATGAGTTTGTGGAAAAAACGTGAGTATAGAAGATGCAAGATAGCGTGTTCAATGCCCCCCACATAATGGTCTACAGGTGCCCAATAATCAGCGGAATTGGGCGCTAACATATTCTCATGATGGTTGGCGCTGGTGAAGCGTGCGTAATACCAAGAGGATTCCATAAAGGTATCAAAGGTATCTGTTTCACGTTTCGCCGCAGCGCCACACGTTGGGCAGCTGGTATTAATAAATTCTTGCATCTTCTTCAATGGTGAACCACTGCCATCAAATTCTACATCTGTAGGTAATACTACAGGCAGTTGATCTTCTGGCACTGCAACAGGGCCACAGGCTTCACAGTTGATAATGGGGATAGGAGTGCCCCAGTATCGCTGGCGAGAAACGCCCCAGTCGCGTAAGCGATAGTTGGTGGTTTTTTTGCCTTTACCTTGCTGTTCAAGCTGGGCTGATATGGCGTCAAAGGCCACTTGGAAATCCATGTCGTCAAATGCGCCAGAATTAACTAACAAACCTTTTGCTGTGTAAGCTGCCTCAGTGATATCGACCTTTATACTATTATCAGCAGGGCGAATGACTTGTTCAATCTTTAGGCCGTATTTGCTTGCAAACTCCCAGTCGCGTTGATCATGAGCTGGTACAGACATCACCGCACCAGAGCCATAATCCATCAGCACAAAGTTTGCAGTCCATACCGGTACAGATTCACCTGTAAGAGGGTTTGTGGCAGTGAAACCCGTGTCTAAGCCTAGCTTCTCCATAGTGGCCATGTCAGCTTCAGCAACCTTCATGTTTTTACAGCTGTCAATAAATTCAGCCATGGCGGCATTGGTTTTTGCCGCTTTAAGTGCTAACGGGTGTTGTGGCGCGACGGCTAAATAAGTCACACCCATTAAGGTGTCTGGGCGAGTAGTGAACACCTCTAAGGCACCGTGGTCTGCTACTTCAAAGGTTAGTTCTAGACCTTGAGAGCGGCCAATCCAATTGCGTTGCATGGTGCGCACTTGCTCTGGCCAGCCGTCAAGCTGGTCTAAATCGTCTAACAGTTGGTCTGCATAATCTGTGATTTTAAGAAACCACTGAGGAATCTCTTTGCGCTCAACCAATGCGCCAGAGCGCCAACCACGACCATCGATGACTTGTTCATTTGCCAATACTGTTTGATCTACAGGATCCCAGTTCACTACTGCATTTTTTTTGTAAACCAAGCCTTTATCTAATAACTTGGTAAAGAACCATTGTTCCCAGCGGTAGTATGAAGGTTCGCACGTTGCAAGCTCACGGCTCCAGTCGTAGCCAAAACCCATGCGCTTAAGTTGGTCTCGCATGTAAGCAATGTTTTCATGGGTCCATTTGGCTGGGGCAACGTTGTTTTTCATGGCTGCGTTTTCAGCGGGCAAGCCAAAAGCATCCCAGCCCATAGGCTGTAATACATTTTTGCCTTTCATGCGCTGAAAGCGTGAGATTACGTCACCAATAGTATAGTTGCGCACGTGGCCCATGTGTAAGCGGCCGCTAGGGTAGGGGAACATAGACAGGCAATAATACTTTTCTTGGTCAGGGTTATCCTGTACTTCAAAGCTTTTGTTCGTTTCCCAGAAGGCTTGAATTTCTGGTTCTATGTCGTGCGCATTATATTGTTCGTTCATGGGTGCCGTAGTGTGATAAAGCCATTAAGGCTCGTGATTTAAATCGTTCCACATAATACCACTAGGCAACAACAACAGGTAGCGTGATGGTTAAAATTGAATGAGAAAATCAATCCTATTAGTGTTAAGCGGTCAGATTCATTAAAAATTAGATAATCTTAATTAAATGCACGAGATTATTAAAAAATGTTTAATAATCAATCAATAACGGTTGTAGTGTGGCGTCACTATCGTTATCATACGCATCCCTTATACGGCATCAGTCGAAACAAGGTTTAGCGCGCCCGTAGCTCAGCTGGATAGAGTACTCGGCTACGAACCGAGCGGTCAGAGGTTCGAATCCTCTCGGGCGCGCCACTTCTTCTAAAGATTCAGATATCCAGTCGATATCTTCTCTCCTACAAATAATGCACTCCCTTTGCAGTAATTAAGCCATAGCTAAACTCGGGCTTTCTGTATGTGGGCCTCTGCGGCGGCTTACGAAGAGAGAGTGGCCTTGTTGTTTCTTAGCCATGTGTTTAGCCTCGCTTGCCAGGCGAGCGACTTCATGATGGCTGTTGCAGCGTTCTATATCAGGCAGCGCTGCTCCAATAGACAAAGTGACCAATGGGAAAAATCGACTGGTGCCGTGACGGTCTTGGCATTGGATTCCACCCGCTAGACGGTCGCCTTCGTTGTAGTGCTCAGAAACCCGGCTCTTGAACTCAGATTGAATATTCTGGCAACGTAATTTCCAATCGTTACTGCCGAAAATGATCAGGAAATCATCCCCGCCAATATGGCAAAGCAGATCCTTAGAATCATCAACCCAGTGTTTAATGCAATCGGCCAAGAAGATAATGACCTGATCTCCACGCTGGTAGCCGTAGTGGTCGTTGAAGGCTTTGAAGTTATCTAGATCTATATAGCAGGCAGCAAAACTCTTGCCGTTATCCAGTCGCCAGCTTATCTCTTCACTGGCTGGGACGTTACCTGGTAGCAGTGTTAAGGGGTTTGCGTGTCGGGCGTTTCGAACTTGGTATTCGGTTATGAGCTTCAAAAGATTGAGAATACCGCCGGTGCCGAGATATTTGCTCTGGCTGGTGATAATAAATTCTGAACTTGGAGTATCGCTGTTACTGCCGGTAATCCGCTCGCTAACGGCTTCAAGAGGCACGCGTTCTTCGAGCATCAACGGATTAGTGTCCATATAGGTGCTTACCGGCTTGCGGTCATGGATTTCGCGACCGAATAGATCGAGATATAGCCCAAGGCAGGTCTCTCGGCTCAATAAGCCTACAGGAACGTCCTGATCGACGACCGCCAGGGATCTTAGATCCTGATGCTTTCGAAATATCTGTACGGCTTCCCCGACCGAGCAGTTGCTATCAATGGGAGGGCGGATACGGGTTATGGATGCTAAGTTTTGTTGGGTGTTTTGAAGGTTGTTGCTATTGCTCCCATTGCTGAATCGAAACAACTGTTGGTCCAGTTCTTTGGGGGGGAGCGCCGTGGGTCGAGAGAAATAGTAGCCTTGTTGGATTTTGAGCCCCATATCGTTGAGCACTCGGTGCTCTTCCACTCGTTCGATGCCTTCGGCGATAACTTGGCAGTGAATACTGCGTGCTACTTCCATGATAGAGCGGACAAATTCCTGTTTGATTAGTGTGCTATCAAGTCCTTCAATAAAGTGGCGATCGATTTTGACATACTGCGGACGGAGCTCTGACCAAGATCGCAGCCCCGAGTATCCTGCGCCTAAATCGTCCAAGGCAACTTCAAATCCTAATTGGCGATAATGGGAGGTCGCTTCTTTCATTAAATCGTAATCATCGATTGGAAACTGTTCGGTAATTTCAATAACCAATTTTTTTGGGTCAAACCCAACTTTATCCAGAAGTTCTAGCGTCATGCCTGTCCTGAAATCGGGCTCTAATAGCGTTGCAGGGGTGACGTTAAGAAAAAGCTTTCCCTGCAGCCCTAAATGCTTAAAGCGCCGCATGGACATTTCTCGGCATAGTAGCTCCAAATCCAGCAGGCGACCGCAGCGTTGAGCTGTTTTAAATAGGCTTACGGGAGAATGCAGAGGGCTGGAAGAGGGGCCGCGAATCAGTGCTTCGTAACCTAAAATGCAGCGTTCTTGGGTGTTTACGATGGGCATAAACAGTGGAGTTAGTAGCTGCCTGCAGATAATGTTATCCAATTCCTTGATCATTTTAACCTCTGCTGCTCGGGTATCATGAAATCGTCTTAAGCTGGTATTGAATGGCATAGGGTTACAACTTAGTTGGGGGTGAATAATAGCGGCGCACTCAATCCGGAGAGTCTGGCCGAGCAGATTGCAGCATGAAATTATTACGGTTCGATGAATATATAGCCGATAGCATTATTGGTTTGATCTAGCGCAAAGTTGCTATTGCTAGCGTTTGGCTGTCATGAAAACGTCATCAAAACTCACTATTTTGAATGCTGATTCAAAAACTGTTGAGTATCTGTTGTATGCGAATATCCGCTTTGACTCGAGGCAGTACTGCATTGCTACTGCTCGCCTGTGCTGGAATGGCATGGAGTGTCTTTTGGGGGCTAGACAAGTTAAAAGAGCCTTTCCGTCAAAATGAAGCTTACTTTTCTGTGGTAGGTCAGGTATCTGTTAAAACCCGATTATTAATCGATAGCTATTTACGTAGTGGCGACATTTCTGAGTTGCAAGCGGCTCAGCTCTTCCTGGCAGGTCCGTTAAAAGAAACGATGCTGGAATTGCCCGATTTATTGCAGCAGAGGTTATTGCCTGCGATTGAAGAGTTACAGCTCAGCATGGATGTTGATCTGCGAGCAGCGGGAAAACTAGCGGGTAATACACAAGTTTTGTTGTTGCAGAATGAACGAGAATTTATAACTTCTCTAGAGTCTCTGCAAGAGTACCTAAATCAAGCGTCAAGCAAGGCTTCGGCAGATGGAGTAAGGCTTTTTCAGCATGCTCATGGTGAGATGCTAAGGCTTGCTGTCGATCGGGCTCTG
>JAIBDW010000017.1 GCA_024686035.1 Oceanospirillaceae bacterium | reverse complement strand
TGGGATTCGATTAATTTACGCTGTTCAGTTTGGGCGACTAAATCGCATGAAAGCAGCGTATCCCATATAGTTAGGTGGTTTAATGGTATAGGTCGTTTGATACTATCGTGATAGATGCAATCATCTATGATGCGATAATCCGTTGCCCGTGGAATCATGCCAAACGTTTCATAAAAAAGGAGTGTGATGCGAGTCGGGTCGGGTGTATGTTGGCCACTGAGCCACTTGTAAGCAGTCTGTATAGACACGTTTGCAGCACTAGAGAGCATGTCCGCATCAAAATAAGCCGTTTCATTTTGCCACTCAAGGTACAAACGGCCATTTTTAATATAATGATTTTTCATATCGATAATACTTTTTAGTCTACAAGAGACCATTAAATATAGACGTATTTTTTGGCGTCATTTTGAGCGACAAGCGCGGCTAATGTGTCATATTTAGCCCATGTGTGGTGTAAAACGATACAAAAACGACACGGAAGCCGCGCCCCGCTTGAATAATACGCAACTTCGTATAATGTATATTATGTTAAATTATAGTGCTGGGAGTTAGTTTTTATGCGATAAATCGGTAAATGGCTAGTCATTCCAACTCGACAGCTCTATACTGTACGCACATACAGTAGCCCACACTTTTGGACGCACCATGACAATTCGCACAGTACATCAAGTCATCAACAAAGCAGGCACAGTTATCGGAGAATTCATGGACATAAAGTTAGCAAAGGATTTAGACAATCGCACTGATGTCCTTTACTTCATAGCTGACCTGGTCGAAAATGCTGGCATTGATGAAACTACTGCAGAAAAAGTGGCCGAAATAATGCTAGATGACAATACCCGCAAACAATTACTTAGCCAACTTAAAACCGTAAAAGACTTGCCCATCGCTGACTCAGAGAAAGCTGGTTAATGTCATTGACACGAGACCAGCTCATTAATTGGGCATTGTTGTTTTCTTTGGTCGCCTTATGGGGAACGTCTTTTTTGGCCATTAAGGTAAGCTTGCGAACATTTACGCCTGACCAAGTCGTTGTATTAAGACTATTTGTTGGTGCCTTGGTATTGATTGCCTTCATGTTCGCTCGAGGGAAGCGCCTTCCCGCTAAACCAATAGCATGGGCACACTTCATGCTTTTAGGCCTTGTAGGCAGCGTACTGCCCTATTGGCTTATTGCCAAAGGACAAGTTTATGTGACTTCAGGCATGGCTGGGTTGTTAATGGCGATCATGCCGTTAATGACATTAATATTGGCCCATTTTTTTATTACTGGTGAAAACCTTAACCGAAATAAGTTATTAGGTTTCGTCCTTGGTATCGGCGGCGTCATACTCATCTTAGGGCCCACCATTTTAGGTTCGCAAAACAGCTTATTAGGTTGCTTACTAATATTAACAGCCGCCATTCTTTACGCCACCAACAGCATTATCGCCAGACGACTACCCACTTATAGCTCCGCCGTAGTAAGCACAGGGGTAACTTTGTGTGCGGCCTTTATCAGCCTAGTCATCTGGCCTTCTGCATTTCACATCGATTGGCAAACTGTCCCCACCACCGCGCTTTTGACTATTTTATGGCTAGGTGTTTTTCCAACAGGCGTGGCAGCCATCATTTTATTTGCACTGATTCAACGTGCAGGCCCCACTTTTTTATCTAATATAAATTACCTTATACCGGTAGTTGCCTATTTTATAGGTGCATTGGTGTTGGGAGAGTTAATAGTGTGGCATGACTTGGTCGCTTTACTTGCCATTTTATTTGGCATTGTCGTTAGCCGAAAACCAGTAGGTGAAAAAGCGAAGTTAACAAGCAGTCGTTAGCTTTAAATTATGCCCTGGAGCATTGCAAACTGGACAAGGTTAGCATTTGTCTTTAGCTTTAATTTTTTCATTACATTAGAGCGGTGACTGTGAATAGTCTTATGGTTTAGGTTCATCTTTTCACCGATCTCTATCGCTGTGCACCCTGCCGCGATCATTGAGAATATTTGGAATTCTCTTGCGCTTAGTAACTCAATAGCCGACTCTTCAGCACCAGGAATTTTACTCATTTCGCGAATAATCTGAGTCGTAATGAAAGAACCACCCTTGAATACTCGTCTAATAGCCATAATAAGCTCCCGAGGAGCGCATCGCTTACTTAAATAGCCCTTAGCGCCTGCAGCCAATACACGTGTAGGGAAAGGCTCTGCCTCATGCATCGTTAAGGCAATAATTTTACGCTCAGGATCACGCTTACATAAACGTGTAATAGCCTCTAACCCCCCAATACCAGGCATATTAATATCCATAATAATAATATCTGGGTTATATTCTAGTGCTAATATACAGGCTTCTTCGCCGCAGCAAGCCTCAGCCACCACTTTGATGTCTTTGGTTGTTTCAATAAGTCGTCTAAAACCAAAACGGACAATTTCATGGTCATCAACTAGCATTACAGAAATTGGAATCGGCTTTACCATGCCCCTAGACCCCCTTTTTAAGCTGAGACCATGCGGCAGACAAATACAACATCATAGACCAAATAGTCAGCGCCGCAGCCGCATACAACATGATCAAACCAATGGTAGCGATCATCGTCCCTGGGGGCGTTGCCAGCAAAAAGACAATTGATCCCATCTGCATTGTGGTTTTAACTTTACCAATGTAAGACACTGCTATGTTGGCTCTTTTACCTGTTTCGGCCATCCATTCACGCAAAGCCGAAATAACTATTTCTCTGCTAATGATCACAATGGCAGGTACGGTTAACCATAACTCTGAATACGCTTCTACTAACACCACTAAAGCGACCGCTACCGTTATTTTGTCGGCCACGGGGTCTAAGAATGCACCAAAAGGAGTGGATTGATTAAGCTTTCTAGCCAAATATCCATCAAGCCAATCAGTTGCTGCCACAAGCGCAAATAAACTTGCAGCCCATATATAACGACTTTCAGAGGGCCAATAATACGCGACTAAAATAAATGGAATTAATGCCAAACGAAACAAGGTTACTAAATTAGGAATGTTTAACATAATCAACCGATTAGTGTATTGAAGAAGCGATAAGTGGTTATTATTTTAGCCTATCTTATCCATCTTCACCACGTAAAGAACGATATATTGTATCTGCCATATCCGGGCTAATGCCTTTAACTTTTGCTAATTCATCAACACTTGCTTTCGTTAAATCCTGCATTCCACCAAAATGGCTTAACAAAGCTTGCCGGCGCTTGGGCCCTACGCCATCAATTTGCTGAAGATTAGACTGTGTTCGTTTTTTATTGCGACGCGCGCGATGCCCTGTAATGGCGAATCGATGGCTCTCATCCCGAATGTGCTGCAATAAATGCAATGCAGAAGAATCGTCTGATAGGGCAATTTCCTCTCCAGTCCAACCATTAAACAAACGCTCAAATCCAGCTTTTCGAGTATCCCCTTTTGCAACGCCCAACACATATAGATCTTGTAATTGCAGCTCAGACAACACTTCAATGGCCTGCGTAATCTGTCCCTTACCACCATCAACAATCAGTAAATCGGGCATGATGCCTTGATTCTCTTTTAGCCTGGTATAGCGTCTGGTTATCGCTTGCGACATCGCTGCGTAATCATCACCAGGGGTGATGCCTTCGATATTGAAGGTTCGATAGTCTGACTTTTTAGGACCACCTTGATCAAATACTACGCAAGATGCCACGGTGGCCTCACCACTAGAGTGGCTGATATCAAAGCATTCTAACCGTTCAGGCATTTGAGGTAAGTCCAATGCCTCTTGTAAAGCTAAAAAGCGAGACACTTGTGTTTGTTTATTAGCCACGTAGCTTAATAACGCTTGGTCTGCATTAGTTTGAGCTAGCCTTAGCCATTGAGCCCGAGGCCCCCTTACACTGCTTATAATCTTAAACCCATGCTCTGTGCGATCAGCTATAGTCAAGGCGATGACTTGCTGCTCCTCTTGAGCGTCACTGACAAGCACCTCATCTGGTACATCACGATGCTGGCCTGACAGGTAATACTGCCCTAAGAAGGCTGTCAGTATTGCTGATTTGGTTTCTTCTAAGCCCATTTTAGGGTAAAAATTCTTGCTGCCAATTACTCGCCCTGAACGCACCATTAGCTGATGAATACATAAGCCAGATTGTGAATTGGCTGCTGCAAATATATCTAAGTTGCCGCGCTTAGAAACCACATGCTGCTGTTCTTGAACCTGTCGTAAAAATCCTAGCTGATCCCTAAGGGCCGCTGCTGACTCAAACTTAAGGTTCTGTGCTGCAACATTCATTTGAAGACTGACTTCATCTAACAAAAGTTGGTTTTTACCTTCTAGGTACAAAGTGGCATGGCGTAGATCAGCGGCATAATCCTCTGCACTTATCTCACCTGTACAAGGCCCACTGCATCGACCAATTTGAAATTGTAGGCAAGGCCGTTGACGGTTGGCAAAAAAAGCATCTTCGCACTGTCGAATACGAAAAATACGCTGCATCAGATTAAGGCTTTCTCTTACAGCGCCAGCACTGGTATATGGCCCAAAATAACGTCCCTTTCGGTTTTTACCTCCACGCACATACTGCATGGCTGGATAGTCATGTTGATCAGAGATATAAACGTAAGGGTAAGACTTGTCATCTCTAAGGGAAATATTATAAGGCGGCTTCAAACGCTTGATGAGCGTATTTTCTAACAACAAAGCTTCACTTTCACTGTGCGTTAAAGTGACTTCAATTGAGACAATTTTCGACACCATGACTTGGGTCTTGGTGTTATGACTTTTACCTCTAAAGTAACTAGTGACTCTATTTTTAAGATTAACAGCCTTGCCGACATAAACCACATCGCCTTCGCTATTGAACATACGATAGACACCAGGGCGATTTGGTAACTGTTTTAAATATTCATCAATATCAAACACTGGAGCGCTTTTTGTTTCCATGGCGAACTAACCAACTTGCCTTAAACGTTTATTTTCGTTCATGTGGAAATGCGTAGCCTGTTTGTAAATTTCATCAATTTGCTCGTTACTTTCAACTGTAATGCCTGCACCATGGGATAAAGAAACTTCTAAGTACACGCCAATTTCAGCGTAATAATACAAACGAGCATTAAATGACTGAGCTCTGCGCATCTTATTAAAGGCAATCCGAGCACCGTTTACAAGAATGTGATTAATATCTGTATTCATAATTTGCGCAAGCTATATGGGATTGATGATAGGCTATTCTACCCTATCTCCTGGCGTTTCGACTGCTATCTTTGACTCTAAAATCAATTTTCTAAAAAACATTAATTTCAGTTATAATGTTCGACATTTGCAAGGCACCAATATGACCATTACATACGCGCAAGCCGTCTCTGTTCACGAACAAGCCGATTTATTAGTCGATGCGGCAACAATTGCCGCTAGCATTGATACCATGGCTGCCGCAATCACTAAGACTTTGTCAAAAGAAATGCCGTTAGTACTGTGTGTACTAAATGGTGGCATGATTCCTATGGCACAGCTATTACTAAAGCTACAATTTCCGTTAGAAACAGACTATCTGCATGCAACCCGTTACGGCAACAAGACCATTGGCACCAACTTGTCATGGTTAGCTCGCCCCAGCACAGACATCAGTAACCGTACTGTGCTTGTTGTGGATGATATCTATGACGAAGGCCATACCTTAGCGGCCATTTGTGAGTACTTAAAAGAAGCGGGCGCCAATAAAGTCTATGCTGCTGCCCTACTCAATAAGGTTCATGATCGTAAAGTTGAATATGTACCAGACTTTATAGGGTTGGACGTAGAAGATCGATTTGTTTATGGCTTTGGCATGGACTACCAGGGTTACTTTCGTAATGTTGATGGTATTTATGCTGTTAAGGACATGTAAAACATTGCTATAAGATGTAAAAAAGGCAGCCTTGGCTGCCTTTTTTTGTCACTAATTTAACCAGTTATTGCATTAAAATGTTTCGATAACTGCGCTATCACTCAAAGATTTTTCCAACAAGCCAACATCATTTTGGCCCTGTAGTCGAGTTAACGCGTCAACCAAAGCCAAACGCTGCTGTGCGCTTTGCTCTTCAGGTTTAGCATCTTTAACACTTTGTAACTGTATAATAGTCACGTCACCGTTGTAGTTTGATGCAATGCCATAGCTTGCTTTTGAGGTTGGTCTAGGTAGTTGAAATGCAGATTGCACCGTCAAGCGGTTTACCACTGTGGCGCTTCTAGATATATCATCAAACTGCTCTAGGTTGAGCATTTCAGACGAAGCAACGGTAGCCATATCAGCACCATTTTTGAGCTGTTCAAGGTATGTATCAGCTTTTTCATCTAACATTTCAGAAGCTTTTTGTGCCAGTATTTGTTGAGAAATGGTATCGGTTACATCTGCAATAGGTTGTTGAGAAGCCTCGTTATGTTGATCTACACGAATAGCAACCAATTTATCGGATGCAAGCTCTATCACATTGGAGTTATTGCCTTGTAACAACACTTCATCGCTAAACGCTGCGGCAACAACTCTATCGTAACTCGCAATATCTTCGCCGCCTTCACGTCCGAAAGCATCACTGGTTTGTACAGTGAGACCTAGGACTTGAGCAACTTCTACTAGATCAGACGAAGAGAAGGCAATATCAGCCATTTCTTCACTAGCGGCTACAAATAGGCTCTCTGCACCCGATTGTTTAAGAGATAGGCTAAGTGCTTCTTTTTGATCTTCAAAACTTGGCAGGTCGGCAACGTCTTTATCGTGAGCGTATAAAATTTGCACACCGAATTCCGTTGCGACAGGCACACTATAATTGCCTGGTTGCAGATCAAATAATGCGTCGTCAAAATCTTCGCCAAACTCACCTTTTGCCAATAGGCCAATGTAGCCACCTTCTAAGGCAGTACTTTGATCCTGCGAGTACTGTTGTGCAACATCAGTAAAGTTTTCACCTTTTTGAAGTTGCTCATAGGCCACCTGAGCCAAGCCCATAGCTTGCTCTTGAGTCTGTTCGTCATTAACTAAGAACAATACATGTGAGGCCTCAGCTTCGGTTTCTGAACGCTCTAGAGCCAATTGTTGACCATCAAGGTAAGCTTTTTGAAGATCGTCATCTGTGACATTAACCTGATCATAAAAATCACTTTTGTTAAGCGTGACATAACTAATGCTGACACTTTCTGGCTCCATGAAACGTTGCTGATTCGCTGCATAGAAATTATCTATTTCTTCTTGCTCGACAGAAACCGCTTGCATTTGCATAGCTAATGGCAAAGTAATAGTCGCGATACTTCGCGTTTGCCCGTCTAGTCGCGCTGCTTCATCAGCATTAGAATCTAAGGTAAACGCAGTCCCTGCAAAAGCCTGCATGGTTTGATCTATAATATTCCCACGTTTAAGCTGTTGACGATATGTCGTTGGCGTTAAACCAAAGTTTCTTAGCAATGATTCAAATAGGTTACGATCAAACACACCATCTACTTGAAAATCGCTTGACTGAACGATCATTTGGTCAATAGCAGCATCAGATAAAACTAAGTGATTATTTTGGGTATATTGCAGCATGATCCGCTGATCAATAAGTTGCTGCAGTGCTTGCGCTTGGATCGCTTGTTGATCTAGGGTAACAGGATCAAGGTCAGGATTATTAGATAAAATTTGGCGGCGCTGTAGCTCTGAAGTTTGCAGTAACTCTTGCAGGCTAATTTCTTCTCCATTAACTTCTGCTGGCGCACTAGTGTCAGATGAAAGGCTAAAGAGAGACTCTGCTCCCCAAATCACAAAGGTAAAGGCAATAAGACTTACCAATATTTTGGATACTATACCTTTTGAATTATCACGAATATTTTGTAACATTATGTTTGGCTTCTGCAGCTTTGCTGGCTATTTATGAGGTTGTTTGGGTTCTATAAACAAAAAACGCATTCAAAGGAATGCGTTTTTCTAAACTACGGAACAATAGCTAATAACTTACATTCTATTAGCCCATAGAGTACAAGATTTAGTCTAGTTGACCGCGTCTTTAAGCGCTTTACCTGCTTTAAAGCTAGGAACGTTAGCAGCGGCAATTTGAATCGCAGCCCCAGTTTGTGGGTTCCGTCCTGTGCGAGCAGCACGTGCTTTAACAGAAAAAGTACCAAAACCTACCAAAGAAACAGATTCACCATCTTTAAGAGCGCCTGTAACTGCCCCAATAACTGCGTCTAATGCTCTGCCCGCTGCTGCTTTTGAAAGATCAGCATCAGCTGTAATGGCTTCAATCAGTTCAGATTTATTCACGTTAATCCCCTTTATGTGTATTAAAAATAGTCGACCCGCTCAAGCAGATCTTTTTTGTTATATCTTACCGTATTCAGCTCCAATAACCGAAGTACGATTTATACCAACTTGTTCAAAGCCTTGTCAAGTAAGGCTTTGAAAATAATCGATTCAACGACCTAATGCGTCATAATACTGTCAGTGAGTGCTGATATTATCAATAGTTGCAGCATCTTTGCTTTTGTCGACTAGGATATCACCATCATCTATAACAATAGGCGTTGGGCTGAATTGTAATGCTAAATCCAGTACTTCGTCTATCCATTTTACAGGCTTTATGGATAAATCTGCCTTTATATTGTCAGGGATTTCTTTTAAGTCCCTTTCATTCTCTTCAGGAATGATAATTGTCTTAATACCACCTCTGTGTGCGGCCAACAATTTTTCCTTTAATCCACCAATAGGCAGCACCTGGCCTCGTAAAGTAATTTCACCAGTCATGGCCACATTAGCACGCACAGGAATCCCCGTTAGAACTGAAACCAAGGCCGTACACATTCCTACACCAGCACTTGGCCCATCTTTAGGTGTAGCACCTTCAGGAACGTGAATATGAATATCACATTTTTCGTGAAAGTCTGGCTTTATTCCCAAACCAGATGCTCTACCACGAACGACTGTTAGGGCTGCCTGAATAGACTCCTGCATGACATCACCAAGAGACCCCGTCTTCACTAAACGCCCCTTACCAGGCACCACAGCAGACTCAATGGTAAGAATATCACCACCAACTGAAGTCCACGCTAAGCCATTCACATGCCCAATACGATCATCCGCGTCCGCCTGGCCAAAGCTACATTTACGCACACCAGAGTAGACTTCTAGATTACTCGCATCAACTTGCTGAACAGGGCTATCGTTTGCAGTTTTAAAGCCAGCTAACAAGTGCTCTTTTACTACCTTGCGGCAAATCTTTGCAATTTCACGCTCCAAGCTACGCACCCCGGCTTCACGCGTGTAATAGCGGATCAAATCAACAATAGCATCATCAGTGAGCGCAAGCTCTGTCGGTGACAATCCATTAGCAGCAAGCTGTTTAGTCAATAAGTAACGCTTGGCAATACTTAGCTTTTCATCTTCTGTATAGCCTGGAATACGAATCACTTCCATGCGATCTAACAAGGGCCCCGGAATATTCAAGGAGTTGGAAGTGCACACAAACATAACCCCGGATAAATCGTAATCAACTTCTAAATAGTGATCGTTAAACGTGTTATTTTGTTCTGGATCTAGCACCTCAAGCAAAGCTGACGATGGGTCACCTCGACTGTCCATGCCCATCTTGTCAATTTCATCCAATAAGAATAATGGGTTTGAAACGCCTACTTTAGACATTTTTTGAACTAGTTTTCCAGGCAATGAGCCAATATACGTGCGACGATGCCCCCGAATTTCAGCTTCATCTCTCACCCCACCCAACGCCATACGCACATACTGACGCCCCGTTGCACGCGCTATAGACTTGCCTAAAGACGTTTTACCGACCCCTGGCGGCCCTACTAAACATAAGATAGAGCCTTTTACCTTTTTAACCCGTTGTTGCACGGCTAAATATTCTAGAATTCGTTCTTTTACTTCAGATAAACCATAGTGGTCTTCTTCAAGCACCAGCGACGCTTTTGCCAAATCATGCCTAAGACGACTTTTCTTCTTCCAAGGAATAGTCACCATCCAATCAATATAGCTGCGCACTACGGTAGCTTCAGCAGACATTGGCGGCATCGTCTTAAGCTTACCTAGTTCAGCTTGCGTCTTCTCCTTTGCTTCATCGGGCATGCCAGCTGCATTAATTTTATTTTGTAGCTCATCTAAATCATTTGGAGCCGCATCATCGATATCACCAAGCTCTTTATTAATCGCTTTGATTTGCTCGTTTAAATAATATTCACGCTGGCTCTTTTCCATCTGCTTTTTAACTCGGCCACGAATGCGCTTCTCTACTTTAACAAGATCAATCTCACCTTCCATTTGTCCCATCAGATGTTCAAGGCGCTGGGCAAGATCTCCCATTTCTAATAAAGCTTGCTTCTCTTCCAATTTCAAATTCATTTGAGAGGCAATGGTATCGGCTAAACGACTGGGGTCTTCAATATTAGTAATCGAGGACATTACATCATTCGATATTTTTTTACTAAGCTTCACATACTGCTCAAACTGAGACATTAATGTGTGAGTTAAGGCTTTACGCTCACCTTCTGGTGGTTGGGCATCATCAATGGTATTAATTTTGGCAGTAAAGAAGCCTGATGTGTCAATAACATCTTCTATAACGACCCGATGCTCTCCTTCTACCAACACCTTAACCGTGCCATCTGGAAGCTTAAGTAGTTGTAAGATACGGGCGCAAGTCCCTATTTCAAACAAGTCTGAAACTTGAGGATCATCAACTGCTGCACTTTTTTGGGCCACAACCACAATGGCCTTATCAGTAGCCATGGCATGTTCTAATGCGTCAATTGAATTTTGACGTCCGACAAAAAGAGGAATCACCATGTGTGGGTATACCACAACATCGCGCAGGGGAATAAGGGGCAGAGTTTGAGTCATAAAAATCCTTTGGGCTAACATCGCGGTGGCTTGCGAATTTTACATATAGCTTATTAAATGCGGACAAGGAACAAGAATACAAGCCTTTACGCAAAATGAAACCAAAAAAACCACCCTAAGGTGGTTCTTTTAACTTGAAGCATTGATGATTAGTCTGTCGCTGTTTTTTGTAGCTCTACTGTGTCCAAAACGATTAATGGTTCGCTTTCACTATTAATATTTTGTTCACTCACAACCACTTTAACCGCATTAGCCTGATCTGGAAGATCAAACATGGTGGGCAACAGGACAGACTCAAGAATAGAGCGTAAGCCACGTGCGCCAGTCTTGCGCTCCATGGCTTTTTGAGCCACTGCTTTAAGAGCATCTTCACGGAACTCAATTTCAACATTTTCCATTTCAAACAGCTTGTGATACTGCCTTGTTAAGGAATTCTTAGGCACTGTTAGAATTTGAATTAAAGCTTCTTGATCAAGCTCTTCTAGAGTGGCAATCATTGGCAAACGCCCTACAAACTCAGGGATTAAACCAAACTTTACAAGATCTTCTGCTTCAACTGAATGCAACAATTGCCCCACATTTTTGCTCTCATCTTTACTCTTCACAGTGGCGGAGAAACCAATACTACTTTTCTCTGTGCGATCACGAATGACCTGATCTAAACCAGCAAAAGCACCACCACATATAAACAGAATATTACTCGTATCTACCTGTAAAAACTCTTGTTGAGGGTGCTTACGACCGCCTTGTGGCGGTACTGAAGCCACGGTACCTTCAATGAGTTTAAGCAAGGCCTGCTGAACACCTTCTCCCGACACATCTCGAGTGATAGAAGGGTTATCTGATTTACGAGAAATTTTATCAATTTCATCAATATATACAATGCCACGCTGGGCTTTATCTACATCGTAGTCGCACTTTTGCAATAGTTTTTGAATGATGTTTTCTACATCTTCTCCCACGTAGCCAGCTTCAGTCAGCGTGGTCGCATCGGCAATAGTAAAAGGTACATTCAACAACCTAGCTAAGGTTTCAGCCAATAGGGTTTTACCACTACCGGTAGGACCAATAAGTAAAATATTACTCTTTCCCAGCTCGACATCGTCTTTGCCACCCACGTAATTTAAACGTTTGTAGTGGTTGTAAACAGCCACAGACAGAACCATTTTAGCCCTTGGCTGGCCAATAACGTACTCTTCTAGAGCTGCACGAATCTCTTTAGGAGTAGGCAAGCTCTCATCTGCTTCTGGCTGGTCTTGATCCAGAATTTCTTCACGGATGATATCATTACAAAGGTCAACACACTCATCGCATATGAAAACTGACGGGCCAGCAATTAACTTACGCACATCATTTTGGCTTTTACCACAGAAAGAACAGTAAAGTATCTTACCTGTACCTTCTCCAGATTCGTCTTTATCTTCGCTCATAAAATTACCAATGTATGTAGCCCACTATTAGCGTTGGACTAACGTTAACTCTTTTCTATTATCGACTAAACTTAAGCAATCAACCGCTGTAAGCTAGTGTTTTACAAAACCACCTAAACTGGACGCTTATCAAGCACCGTATCTATCAATCCATAACCTGCCGCTTCAACGCCTTCCATAAAGTTATCACGCTCAGTATCTGCTGCAATGGTTTCTAAACTCTGACCAGTGTGGGTGGACATAATACGATTCAACTTATCACGGATATTAAGGATTTCTTTGGTGTGGATCTCAATGTCCGTTGCTTGACCTTGATAACCACCCAATGGTTGATGGATCATCATTCGAGAGTTCGGCAGACAATAGCGCTTACCTTGGGCACCACCGGTTAGCAATAGAGCGCCCATGCTAGCAGCTTGACCAATGCACATGGTACTTACATCGGGCTTAATGAACTGCATCGTATCATAAATAGACATGCCAGCAGTAACAGAACCTCCTGGAGAATTGATATAAAGATGAATGTCTTTGTCTGGGTTTTCTGCTTCTAAAAACAAAAGCTGAGCAACGACCAAGTTGGCCATATGATCTTCTACTTGGCCCACTAAAAAAATAACCCGTTCTTTAAGTAAACGGGAATAAATATCGTAAGAGCGCTCACCGCGAGAAGTTTGTTCAACGACCATAGGTACTAACGCACTTAACTCTTGGTTTAACTGGGGGCTTAGGCCCATTTGTGGAGGAAAAGAAAAACTCATTGTCGTTACAACTCCAATCATTAAAATATTACACACCGTGACTCTAATATATAGTGGCGCATCTGGCAAATGCCAAGGTCTAGGCTTGTTAAAACACAAATTTAATCAATTAACATGCAAAAAAAACGGCATGGATCACAACAAAGTAACCCACACCGCTGATCTGTTTAAAGCCTGTAAGGGCTATAACAGACGCAAAAAAGCATTACGCTTGTTCGCTTGCCTCTTCTTCATCACCTGCAACGTCTTTGCCTTCAGGCTCAACCGCTGTTTTGTAGTCAACAACAACTTCGGTAATGCTCGCTGCTGCTAGTAGATGCTCAACAACTTGGTCTTCCAAAACAACACCATCCAACTGACTACGCTGTTCTGCGTTGTTCATATAATAATCAATGAATTCTTGCGGATCTTGATAACCTTGAGCCATTTCAGCAACCAAAGCTTTAACTTTATCTTCATCGGCTTTAAATTCATTTTGCTGAATAATTTCAGCCGCCAACAGGCCAATTTTAACACGCTGATCAGCTTGGTCTTGAAACATTTCGTCAGGCAAGATGCTTGGATCTAGATTTTCGTTTCCACCACCAAATTGCTGCAAAGCCTGCTTCTTTAAACGACCCAATTCTTCAGTAACCAACGCTTTAGGGATATCGAAAGCGTTAATTTCTAGATAAGCATTTAACAAGCTGTTTTTCAGCTTAGATTTTAGTGCTTGGTTCATTTCACGCGTCATGTTTGAGCGAATTTCAGCGCGAAAACCAGCCTCACCCTCTTCTTTTGGATTAAAACGAGCAAAAAACTCATCATTTAGTTCAGGCTTGGTTGCTTCACTAACCGTATTCATTTTAATAGTGAACGTGGCTTCTTTACCCGCTAGCTGCTTGGCGTTGTAATCTTCTGGGAAGGTGACTTTGATGTCTTTATCTACACCAACTTCCATGCCCAAGATGCCTTCTTCAAAGCCTGGGATCATGCTGTTAGAGCCTAGCACTAGATCATGCCCTTGCGCGGCTCCACCATCGAATGCTTCACCGTCTAGGAAGCCTTCAAAATCGATATTAACTTGATCGGTATCTGCCGCAGCTCGCTGAACTTCCGTCCATTGTGTTTGCTGACTCAACAACACATCAATCATTGTCTCTACATCGGCATCTTCAATGCTAGCAGTTAAACGCTCAACACTAATGCCAGACGCATCAGATAAAACGATTTCTGGGTATATCTCTACTACAGCTGTGTAGCTAAATTCACCTTCACCAGCATCTTCTTTAGGTTCAATATTAGGCATTCCAGCAGGTTTAATATTTTCCTGTTGTAACGCTTCAAAGTAGCTTGACTGGATAACATCGCCTAACACATCTTGACGAATGCTAGCACCGTAACGCTTTTTAACAACCTTAGTAGGCACCTTACCCGGACGAAAGCCGTCAATCCGGATTGTTTTAGCGGTTTCGTTAACCTTTTTATCCACTGCGCTATCAATTTGCTCAGAAGGTACGGTTACGGTTAAACGTCGTTCGATGCTGGTAGTCGCTTCAACAGAAACTTGCATTTAAATGCCTCATTAATTATCAAATGAACAAGCCTGAACTCAGGCCCACCCTACTAAAGTCTTGTCTATATTAAAGTCTCAACAGACCTTTACCAAAACCATGGCGCATATAGGCGAAATCAAAAGCGGAATTTTCCGTATTTAACAACTAATAGTCAAGCCATAAGCGAAAATGGAGGCTTATTTTTACTAAAAAACAGCCCCTAGACTCATTCGCTGAACATTTTACCTCCAGAAACGGGTCTCTATGTATCCATAGCTAGCTTAACGGCTACATCAATGTATCAGTTATCAATGTTTGCGCAGCGACATACTCATAATCCAGCGCCTTTGCAACGTGCTCATTAGTCACATGACCGGCATGAACATTCAGTCCCGCTAAAAAATGCGCGTCTTGTTTTAGTGCAGCCTTCCAGCCCATATTAGCCAGCTTCAAAATATACGGTAAAGTTGCATTGTTAAGTGCATAAGTGGATGTCATGGCAACGCCTCCTGGCATGTTAGCAACACAATAGTGCACCACTTCATCTACTACATACGTAGGGTGCTCATGGGTAGTGGCTTTGGATGTGGCAAAACATCCTCCTTGATCAATGGCTACATCGACAAGCACAGAACCTGGTTTCATGGCTTTGACCATAGCCTGTGTCACAAGCTTAGGTGCCGCAGCCCCTGGAATGAGTACCCCACCGATCACCAAATCAGCATCCAATACATATTTTTCTAAGCTAGCTTGTGTCGAGTAAACCGTTTGCACGGTGCCGTTGAATTCTCTATCTAAGCGCGCCAAGGCTTGCGTAGAACGATCTAGTACAGTCACTTGAGCTCGTGCTCCTAGAGCCATCTGGGCTGCGTTTGAACCCACTACGCCGCCACCGATAATAACCACTTTAGCAGGTGCTACACCTGGCACTCCACCAAGTAACATGCCGCGGCCACCTTGAGCTTTCTCCAAAACATGGGCGCCGGCTTGAATAGACATGCGCCCAGCGACTTCAGACATCGGTGCAAGCAGAGGCAAGCCACCTTTGGCACTAGTGATCGTTTCGTAGGCGATGCAGGTGGCTCCAGAGGCGATCAAACCAGCAGTCTGTTGCGCATCTGGTGCCAAGTGCAGGTATGTAAAAAGAAGTTGATTAGGGCGCAACATGGCGATTTCGGCTGCTTGAGGCTCCTTTACTTTTACAATCATTTGCGCACGATCAAATACCTGCATTGCACTATCTACAATCTCACCACCAGCCGCTAAATAGTCACCGTCAGATGAGCCAATGCCTATGCCGGCACGTGTTTCTACAAGAACGCTATGGCCTGCATGCACCAGCTCGCGCACACTAGCTGGAGTTAGACCCACGCGATACTCATGGTTTTTAATTTCTTTAGGTACACCAATTAACATTATACAGCCCTCTAATTTAACGATTTCTTTGACGTATTTAAAAAATTTTAATAATCGAATTAAACGTTATTTTAATGCTGTTTTTGATGCATTATCTTGTTATATTGGCCCTATATTCCCAAATATAATCAATTTAATTATACAAAAGAGATTTTTTATGAAACTTAATTCGACAGAAGATATAGAACTTGATCAGATTGATAAAAAAATTATTGATGCACTACAAAATAATGCTCGTCTAAGTAATGTAGAGCTAGCAGAACAAGTAAACCTATCCCCTTCTGCGTGCTTAAGGCGCACCAAATTTTTACTTGATACTGGCGTGTTTAATACATTCGTTGGGTTGCTAAATAGAGAACTATTTCATATCCAAGGCACAGCTTTTATTTTTATTAGCTTAGATAAACAAAGTGAGGCTGTGTTTGATGAGTTTGAAATAGCAGTGGCTAAGCTTGAGCAAGTAATGGAGTGTTATTTGATGGCTGGTGATAATGACTTTATGTTAAAGGTGATTTATACCGATGCAAAAGACTATGAAGAATTATATTACAAAAAAATACTGCGTTTGCCAGGAGTCGTAGGCACACAAACCCGCATGGCTTTAAGGCAATTACACAGCAACACGTGCATTAAAGTCGCATAACATTCCTAATTCAAATAATCTTGTAATACAGCTCTACAAATAGATTATTTGC
This sequence comes from Oceanospirillaceae bacterium, assembly GCA_024686035.1. Classification (GTDB taxonomy): domain Bacteria; phylum Pseudomonadota; class Gammaproteobacteria; order Pseudomonadales; family Balneatricaceae; genus Njordibacter. Next base: position 14,058 of record JAIBDW010000017.1, on the reverse strand, counting down.
ATTATTTATATCGTCCTGTGTGCTATATTGTTTTTCGTTACGCCTCAATCGAGTGAATTAATGATCAATAAGAAAACAGCCAATCCATACAAAAAGATCTTACTATTGTTGTTAATAAGCTTAATAGCAACGCTACTTTTTTATTTAAATGGTCAGTCAATAAATCTAGAGCGAATGCAAATAATTGTTGCCGACGTTAATCAATGGCACCGACAAAACACAGCACTTTTTTTCGGCGTATTTTTCACTGCCTATGTCATTATAACTGCAACCTCTTTGCCACTTGCGGTATGGATGACCCTAGCCGCAGGTGCATTGTTCGGCCTTTGGGGTGGTGTATTAATGGTTTCATTTGCCTCAAGTATAGGCGCTACCCTGGCGTTTTTGTCGTCACGCTATTTTTTGCGGGACTGGGTGAGAATAAAACTAGGCAAATACATTAAAACCATTGATGCTGGACTTGAAAAAGACGGTGGTTTTTATTTGTTCAGTCTTCGCTTGATCCCTGCTCTACCGTTTTTTGCGGTTAATCTTTTGATGGGCTTAAGCGCTATGAAAACCTGGCGTTTTTATTGGGTAAGCCAAATAGGCATGTTATTGGGCACGATTGTCTATGTTAATGCAGGCACTCAATTATCCAAACTCAATAGCTTAGCTGACATTACCTCGCCAGCCTTAATTATGTCATTTGTCGCTTTGGCTATACTTCCGTGGGCCGTGCGCATGGTATTAAGTTTTTATCAGCGCAAAAAAGTGTATGCAAAGTGGCATAAGCCCAAAAGTTTTGATCGAAATGTCATCATCATAGGCGCTGGCGCAGCAGGCTTAGTATCTGCTTATATCGCCGCTGTGGTAAAAGCGAAGGTGACATTAATTGAAACCCATAAAATGGGCGGTGATTGCCTTAATTACGGTTGTGTGCCATCCAAGGCACTTATAAAAAGTGCAAAGATTGCACACCAAATGCAGCATGCACACCACTACGGCCTTGCTGCATCCAAGCCCACATTTAACTTTAGTAACGTAATGCAGCGGATACATCAAGTGATTGCAGCGATTGCTCCTCATGACAGCGTAGAGCGTTATCAATCCATGGGGGTTGAGGTATTAGAAGGTCACGCCAAGCTTATCAGCCCTTGGTGTGTGCAAATCACTCATGCCAGCGGCAGCATTACAGAACTTACCAGCCGCAGCGTCATCATCGCTACCGGTGCAGCACCCTTTGTGCCACCTCTACCTGGGCTAGAAACCACAGGTTATCTTACTTCAGACACACTATGGGAACATCTTCGCAATGACGCACAAGCTCCAAAACGTCTAGTGGTACTTGGTGGTGGGCCCATTGGCTGTGAACTTACTCAAGCTTTTGCCCGCTTAGGCTCACAAGTAACTCAAATAGAAATGTTAGAGCGTCTGATGATTCGTGAAGATGAAGACGTCTCTTTGTTTGTCAAACAGACGTTAGAGCAAGAAGGGGTGAGCGTGCTTACTAACCACAAAGCCATCAGGTGTGGCGTGGATAAAGACTCACGTGATGGCCCTGCCAATAGTTTAGACCATGATTCAATAGGCCATACAAAGTGGATTGAGGTGATCTGTGGAGATAAAACAAGTCGTATTGAATTTGATCAAATGATCGTCGCAGTAGGCAGGGCCCCAAGGTTAAGTGGCTTTGGTTTAGAACAACTGGGAATACCTACTACTAAAGTGGTTCAAACCAACGATTATTTAGAAACATTATATCCTAACATCTATGCTGCAGGTGATGTTGCCGGGCCATATCAATTTACACATACTGCTGCACACCAAGCTTGGTACGCCAGTGTAAATGCTTTATTTGGCCACTTTAAACGCTTTAAAGTGGATTATCGTGTTATTCCTTGGGCTACGTTTGTAGACCCAGAAGTCGCTAGAGTTGGACTTAATGAACAAGAAGCCACTCAGCAAAACATTAGTTATGAGGTGACTCGCTACGGTATAAATGATTTAGATCGGGCTATTGCCGAAGGCTGTGCAGCGGGTTTTGTGAAAGTATTAACCGTGCCAGGTAAAGACAAAATAATAGGTGTGACCATAGTCGGGGCTCAAGCAGCTGAATTAATCGCAGAATTTGTCTTGGCCATGAAATACAACCTTGGCTTAAACAAAATTCTTGGTACCATTCATACCTATCCTACAATGGCAGAAGCCAATAAATATGTGGCGGGCGAATGGAAGCGTGGGCAAGTAAACCATAAAGCAATGAAATGGTTACAGCGTTATCATGCATGGCGCAGATCATGATTGATGCACAGATACTTCCCTTGCAGCATAAGCTACTGCAACCTATTGCCAGGCTTTTTGTACATATAGACATACGTGCAGATCAGGTCACCATTGCTGGTTTTTTAATCGGCCTTTTTGCTGTGCCTTTGATAGCCACTGAACATTATTTATGGGCATTAGTATTTATTTTAGGAAACCGATTATTGGATGGAATAGATGGCCAAGTCGCCCGCTTAACCCAAACAACTGATCGTGGAGCTTTTTTAGACATTGCCCTAGATTTTGTTTTTTATGCCTTTATACCCTTGGCCTTTGCATTGGCCAATAGTGCCGAAAATGCTCTAGCTGCTGTCATATTATTGGCTGCATTTATAGGCACTGGCTCGTCGTTTTTGGCCTTTTCGTTGATGGCAGAAAAACGTAAACTAACATCAAAAAGCTTCCCTAGTAAAGGCATCTATTATTTAGGTGGCCTTACCGAGGGAGCAGAAACCATTGCCTTATTTGTGGCCTTTTGCTTATGGCCACATCTATTTAGCACCCTTGCCTACATCTTTGCTTTTGCTTGTGTTCTTACAACCTTAAGCCGCTGGCTGCAAGGCTGGCATATGCTAGCTGATTAGCTTCTCACAACCGATCTATTAATGGAGAATATTTTATAATGACCCCTTTTGGCGACTTGCGATCAATAAGATTAATACCTACTTATATCCTCTTAACTTTGTCCTTAACGACAGGTTTTTTTAGCCAACTTAGTCATGGCAACCAATGGCAAAAAACACTTGACCAAGCTGCAGGTGATACTGTGTATTGGCATGCTTGGGGCGGTGATACTCGCACTAATGACTTTATTTCTTGGGTAGGGGAGCAAACTGATACTCTGTATGGCGTCAAGGTGCAGCAGGTTAAGCTGTCATCCACTTCTGAAGCAGTCACTCAAGTATTGGCTGAAAAAGCAGCTGCGCAAGATGAACAAGGAGCTGTGGATATGATCTGGATCAATGGCCCTAATTTTTTAGCCATGAAACAGCAAAACTTGCTACATGGGCCTTTTGTTAAAAACTTACCCAATGCCCAATACCTTGATCTAAGTGCCGGATCTGCCGCTACTGTAGACTTCACAGAAGCAGTTAACGGTTTAGAGGTACCTTGGAGACTCGCTCGTTTTGTATTTATAGTCGATAGTGATCGTGTTGAAAACCCACCACAATCTATGTCACAAATGCTCACATGGGCACAACAAAATCCAGGACGCCTAACCCACCCAATAGTCAGCAATTTCATGGGAACCACTTTTTTAAAGCAAGCTTTGATCGAGTTAACGCCTGACACAAGTGTACTGCAGCAAGAAGCTTCAAAAGCGTCGTTTGAAAAAGCAAGTGCGCCTTTATGGGCGTGGTATGACGCCATCAAACCCTTTTTATGGCGTGAAGGCACAAGTTTCCCAGAAAATGAGGCTATTCAACAACAAATGCTTAGCGATGGGGTCGTTGATATTGCCATGGCATTTGACCCTGCTGCGGCCGCAGCAGGTATAGCTAGCGGTTTATTACCCCCTAGCGCACGTATACTAGTGCCAAGCCAGGGATCACTAGGGAACATTAGTTTTGTAGCCATTCCCTACAATGCCAGCCATATTGCAGCGGCAAAGGTGGTAGCCAATTTTTTACTGCAACCTGAAACCCAAGCTCACATGCAAAATATCGACGTGTTGGGTAGTTTTTCAGTGTTAGATACTAAAAAATTAAGCCATCAACATACCATGGCTTTTTCTTCCTTACCCACTTCTGAAGCACTGCCAACTTTGGTAGAGTTAGGCCCTACACTATTGGAGCCTCACTCCAGTTGGACTAATCTATTGAAACAGCACTGGAGTATGCGATACAGCCAGTAGCAACGCTTTTAAATATTAAATAATGGGACCGTAATTACCTGTGATATTCTCTAGACAATGGCCAAAATGGACAATGCTGGCCATTTTAGTGATAGGTATATTAGTCCCTGTAATCGCAGGCCTTGGTGAGACCACCCGTGCTGCTTTTGGCATTCTACCTGCACTTGGAAAACACGATTTTAACCTAAGTGCATGGCAACAGTTGTTTCAACTGCCAGGCTTTACCACTAGCTTACGACTTACCCTAATCAGTGGTTTCTTGGCTACTGGCACAAGCTTAATTTTAACCATTTTTGGATGTGCATGGGCCTACAATGCATCTGACAAATGTTATTTTTTTGACAAGTTAAAACCCTTCATCGCACCCTTATTGGTACCTATTCTAGCAGCGCCCCATGCAGCAATCGCAATTGGTCTAGCCTTTTTGTTAGCACCATCAGGCTGGCTAACTCGACTATTTAGCCCCTGGTTAACCACATGGCAGCTACCACCAAACTTGACCACAGTGCAAGACTTATGGGGTTTGAGCTTGACACTTGGACTCATCATCAAAGAATTGCCATTTTTATGGCTTATAAGCCTTGTGGCCCTAAAACAAATCGACTTATCTAAGCAACTATCCATCGCCCAAAGCATGGGTTATAGCTATGCCAATGCATGGTTCAAAATCATAATTCCGCAGCTCTATCCACTGATCCGTTTACCCGTGTTAGTGGTTTTAGTGTATGCCCTTTCAACGGTGGATATGGCTTTAATATTAGGCCCGAACACGCCTCCTACATTAGCCTTGGCCACCATGCGCTGGTATAACGATGCCAACATTGGCATGTTACTACCCGCTTCAGCAGCAGCAATGGGGCTAGGTCTGTTAATGATTGCCAGTGTTTTTGTGTGGGAAACAACCATGACACTAATTATGCTTGTAACCAAGGTTATGACGCGCACCGGTGCCCGTGGAAGACATTGGAAATTAGTTTCTACTGCTCTAGCAACAGCGCTACAATTAACACTTACCCTTGGGTTTTTATCATTGGTGGTATTGTTGATATGGTCTTTCGCTTGGCGCTGGTCATTTCCAGATGCCCTGCCTACCAGCTGGTCATACCAACATTGGTTAAGACTCCTCACACATTGGCCTTTAGCACTGCAACACAGCATTGCTTTGGCGCTTGGAAGTAGCACTATTGCTGTTGTTTTTGCGGTTGCGTGGTTAGAAGTTCAAGACCGCTTTGGCGGCCACCTCTCTCGCTTAACCTTGTGGTTGATCTACCTACCGTTATTAGTCCCACAGATTGCTTTTTTATATGGTTTGAAAGTAGGATTTTTACGTATCGGTATCAATGGTGGCATGAACGCTGTCATTTGGGCTCACTTGTTATTTGTATTTCCTTATGTAATGTTAAGTTTGATTGATTCTTGGCGAGCGTTAGACAGACGTTACTTACAGGTAGCTGCTAGTTTAGGTACATCAGCGTGGGGCTGCTTTTGGCGAATCAAACTTAGTTTGTTGTTAAAACCACTACTTTTGGCCTGGGCGATTGGTATCGCGGTGTCTATAGGCCAATACTTACCCACATTAATGATAGGCGCTGGTAAAATAGAAACCCTGACCACAGAGGCCGTCAGTTTAGCCTCAGGGGCTGATAGACGGTTAGTTGGAGTCTACGGCCTATTGCAAGCCTTAGTGCCTGTATTAGCTTATACATTGGCTATATATTTACCACGATTAATAAGCTTGAAACAAACTATTAAATAACATGAGGTTACTGCTTTGAGTTTAGAATTACGCAGCCTTACTGCAACCCTAGCCGACAACTCACCCTTGTTTTCCCCTGTAGATCTGGCAGTTGCAAAAGGAGAAGTGGCTTGTGTCATGGGGCCTTCCGGCGTAGGGAAATCCACCTTGCTTAATATTATCGGCGGGCACTTAGATGTTCATTTTGGCATAGCAGGTGATGTTGTATTAAATGGAAAGTCAGTAAAATATCTGACTGCTGCACAACGCAAGATTGGTGTTTTGTTTCAAGATCCTTTGCTATTTCCACATTTAAGTGTAGGTGATAACTTAGCCTTTGGCTTATGTTCAAGTGTCGTTGGTGCAAAAAAACGTAGGTTAGCAATAGACCAAGCATTAGCACAAGCTCAGCTGAAAGGTTTTTATCACCGTAACCCCGCGACTCTTTCTGGAGGCCAACAAAGCCGAGCAGCCCTCATGCGTGCCCTACTAGCTAGACCTCAAGCGCTGTTATTAGATGAGCCCTTTTCCAAACTGGACGAAAATTTAAAGCACGCTATGCGTGACTTTTTGTTTGACCAAGCAAGGCAGCGACTTATCCCCATCATACTAGTCACTCACGACCCTAAAGATATGACAGACGCAAACGGCCCTGTAGCGTTGTTGCAGGCCTTGTAGCAGCAACAGCCATTGCATTAACATAGGCAGATAACCAAGCCAAACTGAGCTAGTCACTAGTACTAAAAATTCGCAATTTTATTTAATGAACATTAACTGCCCATCAATATTGGTCAGGGAATCTCTGCGATAACAATTAACCAATAGATTAGCTTATCACTGCAGAAATTTGCCCCAAACTCTAAGTTACAAAATTATTGTGAAGAATGATCTGAGCCTTGTTCACTTACTTCTTTGTTTGCTTGATCTTGCTGGCGTTTAGGTTCGCCAAATCGAAACTCTACAAAGATTAATATAAGGCCTATGAACATGATAAAAAATACAAACATAGCAATGGGAAGTAGATTATCAGAGATCATGATTGGTCTCTCCTTGCCAATAGAATAGATAGTTTAAAATAAATACCAAACGCTAAAATAGAAGGCACCCAAATGGCTGTGAACAAGCCTTCTAATTGTTTGCCTTCAAACCAAAGCAGTCCAGATACCGCAAAGGAGACTGCAACCGCCAGCAAGATGAAAAAATCTGATAGTTTGAACATACTTATATCCTTAATTGTTAAATGAACGTTTATCCGGTGACGGCTGAAAATCAACCCTCTTCAAATCCGGTGAAATCCAACTGCGGCTAACAACAAGCCTGCAATTGTAACTGCTGCAGGGATTCGCAGGCCAACGATACCAAAGACATCAATCATCGACGGTATGAAGCTAGTGAATCCAAGTGGTACCCATAAAAAAAATGGTGCAGCAACCACTACCCCAATCCATCCAGCGACCTGCAAGGCCGACACATTGGAGCGCTTATGGTCAGCAAGTGATGCTCTCTCATTATCGTTAACAGCCACTGTTTTTATTTCCATTTTTTGAAAAATTACTGAACAAGGCTTAGACTAGTTGCCCTAGCCCCTGTGCTGTTGCACTTGGTGTTTTAAGTCAATTACAACTGATCTCACTATACATTAGTAATCCATGAAGAAAAATCAGCAACACAAAGGGTCAAATTTGTTAAATAAACAATTAGATTTTTGAAAACACCTGCTTAGGCCTTTGATAGCGGCGCTTCACGCAAAAAAAAATGCTTTAAAAAACAGATATTGCAAGATAATTTATCTCATTATGACTCTGTAAGTATATGTAAACATATGTAAATTTGAGACGCTGTCCTTAGGAGAATAGCAGCCAAAATTCCTTTAAAGTTATATATGCCTTCCCTTATTCCCCGTCCGCTCACCCATATAAATAATTTTAAAACAATCAGTTACAATAGAAGCTGTTGCTTTGGGCTATCGCTTGTGTGCGTCAAGTTATGGGTATACATGTTTGTATGTTTCTACTTTTATTGATGGCCGACCTTCATATTAGTAATATTAGGTTTATGGTTAAAAGGTGTATTATGCCGTTGGTCAACAAATTAACACCAACGTTAGCTTTAAGCTAATATCATTAGAACTAAAGCGTCATTACTAAGAGCAAAATTACATGTTTGGATTATTTAAAAAAGACCCCACCAAAAAACTGCAGAAGCAATACGAATACCTGCTACTTGTGGCACTGCGCCTGCAGCGCAAAGGCGATATCATGGGCTACTCTATGAAAACGCAAGAAGCAGAATCAATCCGCGAGCAAATCGAGCAAATAAAAAAGACACAAAGTAACTAGGTATTGATCTTAGGAAACCCATATCGTATGGATAACAAAGATTTTTTGTCTTCTTTAAGCTCAGTTCAACGGGCACAATTAACGCAACGCAGCAACATTAAAGGCTTAATCCATCTAATGGGGCACATGGGTATGATCGCCCTATGTACGTCGATGATTTTACTTGAAGTGCTGTATTGGCAAGCACTTGTGTTGGTACAAGGTGTTTTGCTGGTATTCCTATTCACCCTGCTGCACGAAACCACCCACAAAACGCCCTTTCGCACTGCTTGGATCAACCACCTAGTAGGCCATTTTTGTGGATTTATTTTATTTATACCGTCGAACTGGTTTAGATATTTTCACATGGCACACCACCGCTTCACCCAAGTCCCAGGCTTCGATCCAGAAATTGAACATCCCAAGCCAGAAAATTGGGTACAGTATATGATCCATATATCCGGTGTTCCCATATGGGTTAGTCAAGCAAAAACTATTGGTAGTCATGCTTTTCAACAAACAACTGAATCTTTTGTCCCCTTGGGCCAGCGCTCTAAAGTAAAGCTTGAAGCCCAAATTTACTTAATAGTGTATTTGTGCTTTTTTGGAGCGAGCATTGGCTTGGCCAAAACAACTTTAATATATGTGTGGTTGCTGCCAATTATTTTAGGGCAACCCTTCTTGCGCCTATACCTGCTCGCTGAACATAGCCGCTGCCCAATGGTTACCAATATACTTGCGAACACGCGAACCACGCTTACCAACAGGATTGTATGCGCAATGGCATGGAACATGCCTTACCATACTGAACACCACACCTTTCCCTCAGTGCCGTTTCACAAGCTTCGCGCACTTCATAAGTTACTTAAGCCCCATCTGCAAGTGACCTCAAAAGGTTATCTAGCCTTTAATAAAGGGTATATAGAAGAAGAGCTATGATGACAGATCTATGCTTTTTTAAACCTAAAAAATCACACACATGAAACAACAGCATTGTGCAGGCACCTGATAAACATTGACCGTATCAACATAAAAAGGCGTTTATTTATTTTCAAAAAACTGTGATGTTTTTAGGTGGCTTGCCATCTTTATATTGTTCAAAAGCCTGCGTATAACCTGTTTCTAGATGCTGGGTGAATTTTTTAAATTCAGGTAGGTCAATCGCCTTAAGTAAACTACCGGCAACTCTAGCTGCAAAGCTTTTAGCCAGCATCGTAACAACGGGCAATCCGACCCAGAGAACATCACAAATCAATCCTTAATATGCGTACTGGCAAAAATATCACCTAATAAACCAGTTTTTTATTATATTCATTCACTTAGGGGCAGCACCTTGCGCCTGAGTCATTCGACATGGATTAGCGTGTTACAAGCGCCAAATTACCTAATTTGACATACGCTCGTGCACCGCTTCCATGCCACGTTTTGCCATATCGCTCACCTCTGCGGCATGTGTTTGCAAGGCTTTAACGACACTTTGGTTAGCTGATGTTTGAGTCACTACAATGCCAAGTTCGGTCATGGAAATCTGTGTGTTAATGACATCACTGTGGGCAAACAAAATATCAAGTGTGGGGCTTTGAATGATGATTTTGGGGTCTCTTTTCTCTTCTAGTCTAGCAACCATAGCGACAACATGGCTCACTAGTGCGGCTCGCAATTGTTCATCTTGTGTTTGTGTGGTGGTGATTACACCATTAGATATGTTTTCAACCTTTCGAATGATTTGTTGATGATTGTTGAATATTGTCTTTAAATCATCGACCTCATTTTCGGTGGTATCCTTGCCCTGAAGGCCCGGCATGTTCATCTCATCGTGGGCGTGCTTCATTTGGCCCTTTTCATTTAAGCCATGGTGAGCCTTCATCTGCTGTGCATAATGGTGGTTGCCATTTAATAGCTTGGGAACAAGCCACATTGAAAGCGCGCCAAGACCAAAGACTAAGACCAAAAGAACTATTGTTTTGAATTTCAAGGTTTTTCTCTCATAAGGTGCATTAAATTAGATAGTACTATAAAAGACACATCAGGGGTTAAGTTTCATTGAGTGCGTGTTTAGGTTTCAACAGGAAAACCAAACACGATTAGCACTGCATATTCTTTTCTATCACAACCAGGTACAAGTGGAGGAGACTCGCCTGGTTTTAGAGGAAATGCCTCAAGATTGGCATTAATAGGAGAACAGGTGCTAGGAGCATTAGTTGGTGTATAACGTGCAGAGCGACATGGCCCATGAGTCACATTAGCAATGGTTTTGTCATTAGACAGGGACCAAGCTTGTTTGCCGTTATTATCTGCTTGTTCCACGGTGAGTAAAGAGATCTGATCTTCGCCATTGGTCACATAATATTTTCCTGCTGGCATAGGGAATTCAGGCGCTTTCATTATTAAGCCATTTTCATCAAGCCACCAATCATTAATATCAAAGCGCCATCCAGCTGGCGCAATATTCCCCGCCTTTTGCAACAGCTGATAAAAGCGCAGCCATACACCAATAGGGCCAGGATCTATACGCCATAGCCCCCAATCTTCTGCACCAGTACCAAACATGGCGTCACCTGGTGCAAGGCAAGCAATATATTGAGGCTGCACACGACGTATTTTAGTTTGTGCGAATAATGGTGAGACTGCCGCAGTGACTAAGACCCCCAAAGACGAGACTAGCCATTGGCGGCGGGTTAACTGATTGGGCTTTTTCATAGGATCCCCTGCGCCTTGGCGTGTCTTTAAAAAAGGATTTTAAGGCTATCATAGGAAAATTAACTAACCAAGTGCTGAAGCCGTTTAAAATGTAGCTTAAAGGTATAGTGCTTTATGTACTTTTCTTACTAGACTGCTGCAGTTAATATGTTTTAACACGATGTTAACCATACTCATTGCATGCCTTAGATACTAAGATTAGGGTTAAATCTACGTCAATAAATCGTCAACAAATTGTCCAAAAATCGTAAAGAAATAGTATGAATTATGTAAATAAAATACCTGTATTCCTGCAATACATTAAAAAATAGTCCCGATTAAAAAAATAGTCCCGATCAAAAAACATTTCCAAACGGGTATTTTACATCGTCCTTTAGTTCACAGCAACATTATACAGTTGTTGTTGAGCGTACCTATGCATACCGTGAAAATGTTTCTGGATGATTTATAAAAGATCAATTTTTTGGGAAACAAAAAAAGAGAGATTCGATTTCGATCTTAGAAACGATTTTTTTATAATTTAGAAAGAGCAACTTAAATATTTGTAATTTAAGAGTTAATAATCATAAAAGTGGCCCTATAAAGGCAAAAATGAAGTTTTTACATGGACTCATATGGTTACTTTTTCTTAAGTCAATTATTAGCTAAAACGCGAATTTTGGCGTTGCTATTTGCTTTAGTCATAATCTAAGTTCGGACGCACTGGGTTCTGAAAATATAGAAAACCTAGGTAACAATAAAAAATATGATGCTAAATAAACTTCCACTTAGGCGCCAAAATTTTGTTAAAAATCAACCTCACTAGTTGTTATTCCCACCAAAAAAACCCCTAAAGCGTTAACTTGCAGCACTTTCTAAATAAGGATAAATTAATTTATCCATAGCCTCTTAGTTGAAAACTTTAGATGCGTTTTGGATTCAGCCTCAATGGTTTAGATTTAACTAAACATTCAGGCATTGATAATAACGTTATAAAAAATGGGGGACTTCAAATGACTAATAACTTAAGCGCCAGTGATCCAGTTGGCATGTCGTTTTGGCTAATATCTATGGCCATGGTTGCAGCGACAGTGTTTTTTCTTATTGAACGCGACCGTGTAAGTGGTAAGTGGAAGACATCGTTAACCGTAGCCGGTCTTGTGACCTTGATAGCTGCAGTACATTACTTTTATATGCGTGATGTATGGGTGGCAACGGGTGAAACGCCAACGGTTTACCGTTACATCGATTGGTTACTTACTGTTCCACTATTAATCATAGAGTTCTATTTGATCCTCTCTGCAATAACTAAAGTGCCAGCAGGCGTTTTTTGGCGCCTATTGGCGGGTTCGTTGATCATGCTTGGTGCTGGTTTCTTAGGTGAAGTTAACCCAGCATACGTTACCTCAGGCTTTATAGTGGGTATGTTAGGCTGGCTATGGATCATGTACGAAATCTTCTTCGGTGAAGCCAGTAAGCTTAACGCTGCAAGTGGCAGTGTGATCGTGCAGAAAGCCTATGGTGCTATGCGTTTGTTGGTCACAGTCGGTTGGGCTATATATCCAATTGGTTACGTGTTGGGATACTTCATGGGGGCAACCGATGATGCAACATTAAACCTTTGGTACAACGTTGCTGATTTGTGGAACAAAATCGCATTTGGTCTTGTAATCTGGGCGGCTGCGGTTGCAGACTCTGACTCAAAATAATCCATATCAGTGCAATCAAAAGCTGGCCAGTGACACTGGTCAGCTTAAGGTATAAATCCAAGTGGCTTACACAATGCATAAGTATTAACTAAGTTATGCGACTTCTAATCGCTAGGGTATTGTTGTGAGTAGCAATGATGCATGGCACATTAGACGCTGTATCTTTTTCACGAATGATTAGCACTGCACATGATTAACAGTGATTGATTACATCAATATCTGAAGTAAAGTTTCTTCCGCGTGACACTGGTTAAAAGGCGTTTAGGGCTTACTAAGGCCGTGTGTAAATCATCACACAAGAACTGCAATTGGTGATGTAGAATTTTAACATGACATGCCTTAAAACAACTTCGTTAACAGTGCTAATTACTTATATGAAAATTTAACACTTGCAGATTTACCATCACCATCAATCAAACTAAATTGATATGTTCCAGTTTGGTTCAGCGTCATGTTTGCTGCGCCTGCTGCTGGAATCCATAAACTTTCTTGGCCGTTAACCAGAACTAACACTGGGTACTTTGCATTCTCCAATACAATCGGTATGGGAACACTTACACCACGCCCTTCAATCACACTACTATCTACTGGAAAGCGCACTACTAGCTCAGTCTTATCTTTATCCACACTAGCTAATGCTTCTGGTGCCGCCTGTGGAGCCTGTTGTATTAACTGCCCTACTGGCAATCTATCAAATACTTTATTCATCACTGGCACAGCTTGTGCTAGCCCTGTGTTCTTGGATAGGTAATCACCTGAGGGGGAACCTATCCATATCCCTACAACATAATCACCATTGGTACCGATAGCCCATGCATCACTTCCCCCTGGACCTGTTCCTGTTTTGTAGGCAACGGCTTGTCGTTTAATACGTCCATGTAACCTACCTGCACCAGCCGTATTGTTACTTAGCAAGTGATTAATTTGAGCGATTGCTGCTGCACCAAAAACAGACTGAGCTTCCTCTCTTGATTTGATTGCATCCGCTGGTGATGCGCTAATTTTCGTCACCTTCCCTTCATTTCCCAGAGCGGTATAAAGGCTCACTAATTCATGCAGGGTGAGGCCTGCACCACCCAATGCAATGGGTAACCCCTCCCCATTGCGTAATGGGATCTGGGCTTGAGCCAGTTTGCTTTTGAAGCGTTCTGGACCCAATTTGTTTAACACTTTAACTGCCGGGATATTAAGAGAACGCTGCAATGCTTCACCAATGGTAATGTCACCATGGAAACGGCGGCTTAGGTTTTGTGGCTGGTAGCCATTAATGTTAATTCGTTCATCTTTAATTATGCCGTTGAGGTGAATGAGTCGCTCACTAGCGGCTTGTGCATAGATAAACGGTTTTAGTGTAGAACCTGGTGAGCGAATGGCACGGCTATAATCTACAGCGCCAACCTGACTAAAATCAGTATAGCTTTGGGAACCCACATAGGCTTTAATCTCGCCTGTTTTTGC
>JAIBDW010000002.1 GCA_024686035.1 Oceanospirillaceae bacterium | reverse complement strand
GTGCATGGTCTTTACAATGTAGTGGATGCTATTTTTGTCACTCGCGTGATTGGTGTTGATGCCATGGGTGGCATCTCCATTGTGTTCCCTATTCAGATGTTTATTTTTGCTTTAGCCACATTAGTGGGCAGCGGCATGGCTTCCATTGTGGCTAGGCAACTAGGTGCCAAGCAAGATGATAAGGCCAACTCTACCATCGATATAGCCTTCCGCTTAGGCCTAGGCTTGGCTCTAGTACTTACCCTTGGAATCTATTTAAACATTGATTCGTTGCTACATTTTTTAGGCGTGTCTCAAGCATTGTGGCCATACGCCTATGACTACCTAGTGCCGCTAGTGCTTTTTAGTTTTCCTATCGTACTAGTGAGTAGTATTCCTGGTGATTTACTCAGAGCCGAAGGCAAAGCCATGCTGATGATGATAAGTATGGTGTCATCAGCGGTGCTTAACATCATCTTAGATGCGGTATTTATCTTCGTGCTAGGGATGGGAGTAGAGGGCGTGGCTTACGCCACTATTTTGTCTCAAGTTTTTGCCGCAATAGTGATGCTTTATTTCATTTTAGGTGGAAAAACACAGCTAAAGTTGCGCCCCTTTGCCTACAAGATGGACTGGGCTACTCTTAAAGACATCACTGTTTTGGGCGTACCTATCTTAATCTCCCATGCTGGTGTTTCTGTTTTTATTGGCCTAACCAACTACAGTGTCACTCAGTTTTCTGAGGTCAATAGCGACTTGTATGTGAGTTCTTACGGTTTAATTGGCCGTTTGATGATATTTTTCATCCTGCCAGCCATTGCCATGAGCATCTCTTTTCAGACCATAGCAGGCTATAACTATGGCGCTAAAAAATATGACCGAGTATTGAAAACCATCAAGGTAGGTGTTATCGCAAGCCTATGCTACGGCTTGGCTGTAAGCGCCGTCATGCTGTTAATTCCTGACCATATTATTGGCATTTTCACCCAAGACCAAGCATTGTTAGCCACCACCGCCGGTATCGCGTTTTGGTCCTTTTTACTGTTCCCATTATCTAATGCACACAGTGTTATCAGCTCTTTATTTCAGGCGCTAGGCAAAGCGCGTCAGGCTATTTTTTTGTCGTCCTTAAGAATATACCTAGTGCTTATTCCTGCACTTTTTATTCTACCAAGGATCTATGGTATCCAAGGTATTTGGTATTCATTCCCCCTAGCAGATGCCGTTGCGTTTGTGGTGGTGGTGTATTTTTTATTTCGTGAAAGAGCCAACCTTAAACGTTTACACCTGGCGTCCACGGCACCTGCACCAACAGAACAGGCAAACCAAAAAGAAATAAGAGCATAACCTGAGCCAACTTGGAGCTTACATGGTGATTATCGTATTATGGATTTTAGGCATTATTATCATAGCCGCGTTGATCAAAGCGCTGCTTCAAAGAACGTCTATAACGGGTAAACCCCTGCTACTTTTGATGACCATTGTGGTGATCTTATTGGCTGCTTTGGCTTTGATTTTAAGTGGTTTATGGCCTGTAGCCATGAGTTTACTGGGTGGTTTGGCGGTCTATGGCAGGCCTATTTTAAGAGCTATTGGGGTGTGGCAAACCATTAAACGTTTTAGAAAACCCAATGCAAAAGCAAACGCTAATAACACCACCCAAAGCAATGCACCGATGGACAAGGATCAAGCAAGAAAAATATTACAAGTGGCCGCCAATGCAAGCAAGGAGGACATCATTGTCGCCCACAAGCGGTTAATGGCAAAGAATCATCCTGACAAAGGCGGCAGCACCTACCTTGCTAGCCAGATAAACCAGGCTAGAGATACTCTACTTAACTAGAAGGGTGTAGGTCCTTTTAGCTGCGCTGGCGCACTGCTTCAAACAAACACACCCCTGCTGCCACAGATACATTAAGACTGCTCACTTCACCGTTCATGGGTATCTTCACCAGCTGATCACACCCTTCACGGGTTAAGCGGCGCATACCCTCACCTTCAGCGCCCATCACTAATGCCATATTACCCTTAAGATCAGCTTGGTGAATATGGGATGTTGCTTCACCTGCAGTGCCGGTAATCCAAATGCCCGCATCTTGAAGCGTTTTAAGACACCGCGCTAGGTTGGTGACCTGCACAAAAGGCATGCTTTCTGCTGCACCGCAAGCCACTTTACTAACTGTACTATTGAGTGAGGCTGATTTGTCTTTAGGGGCGATAACCGCATGTACGCCAGCTGCGTCTGCCGTGCGCAAACATGCACCTAAATTATGAGGATCTGTGATGCCATCTAAGATCAACAAAAATGCAGGCTCAGTGAGGTCTTCCAGCAACTGCGTCAAAAAGTGTTCATCTTTTACTGGGCTTGGCGTGCATCCAGCCACCACACCTTGATGGCGACCGCTCACTTTATTATCCAAATCGCGCCGAGGCATCGTTTGACATTCAATACCCTGCTCGTGCGCCAGCGCCTTAACTTGCTTTAAGCGCTGATCATCACGGCCTTCTTGAAACCAAACTTCTTGCACCCTTTCTGGGTTGCGTTGCAACTTGGTTTGCACCGCATGAATGCCAAAAACGTATTCAATGTTAGCCATAATTAATGCGTCTCAATGTGCTTATTAGGACGCCGTTTTCTTGCGTCTTGCTGTGCGTGGTTTTCCAGGTGTTTTAGCAGGCTTGCCTTTATTATCAAACAAAGGGGTGTGCGCTTTTACATCTGCATCTACCTTTTTTGATTTTGCCTTAACTTTGGGTTTAGCTTTGGGTTTTGGCTTAGATTTAGGTTTTGGTGACGCATCAGCCAACTCAAAGTCAATTTTCTTTTCATCTAAGTCTACTCGAACCACTTGTACCTTAATGGTATCGCCTAAACGAAAGCTTTTACCGCTGCGCTCACCTTGAAGGCGGTGTTTAGCGGCGTCAAAGTGATAATAGTCACCTGGTAAGGCACTAATATGTACAAGACCTTCTACATAAACATCAGCCAACTCTACAAACAATCCAAAGCTTGTCACGGCATTAATAGTGCCTTGGAAGTAATCACCAATATGACCTTGCATATATTCACACTTAAGCCATCCCTCGACATCCCAAACCGCAGCATCAGCGCGACGCTCAGCCATTGAACAATGCTCGCCCAACGCGACTACGTCAGCTGTTGAGTAGGGATACCATGGCGCTTGAGGCTGCTTTTGTGTTGCCTTAATACGCTTTACATAACGGCTTGAACGCTTGCTTTGGATGACGCTACGTATCGCACGGTGCACCATTAAGTCAGGATAGCGACGAATAGGTGAAGTGAAATGAGCGTAGGCATCATAACCCAAACCAAAATGCCCTTCGTTTTCTGGGGTATACACTGCTTGGCTTAGTGAACGCAGCATAACGGTTTGCACTAAGTGCGCATCTGGCCGCTCTTTAATAGAGCTCAACAATGCTTGATAGTGTTTTGGTTTTGGATCTTCGCCACCTGGCAAAGAAAGACCCATTTCACCTAAAAATCCGCGCAAATTTTCTAGTTTGCTAGGTTTTGGCCCTTTATGCACACGAAACAATCCATCTAACTTATGCTTTGCTAAAAATTTAGCTGTGCTTACGTTGGCTGCCAACATGCACTCTTCGATCAATTTATGAGCATCGTTACGATGCACTGGCACTATGTCATCAATCTTACGATCTTCACCAAACACAATACGTGTTTCTTGGGTTTCAAAATCTATCGCACCACGCGCATCACGGGCCAAACGCAAAGCTGCATACAGCTTATGCAGCTGATCTACCGGGTTTACAACGTGCTGGTATTCTTTACGCAAAGCGGCGCATTGTTCATCCGCTGAATCTAACATTGCACCCACTTTGGTGTAGGTTAGGCGCGCATGAGAATGGATCAAACCTTCGTAAAACTCATAACCTGTTAGCTTTCCCTTGGAGCTAATGGTCATTTCACACACCATCACCAAACGATCAACATGGGGGTTTAATGAACACAAGCCATTAGAAATGGCTTCTGGCAACATGGGAATCACACGTTCTGGAAAATACACTGACGTGGCTCGTCTATGAGCTTCTGTATCTAACGCTGTACCGGTGCGCACATAATGACTAACATCGGCTATTGCAACATATAGGCGCCAACCGCCTAAGGTTCTTTTACGACAATAGACCGCGTCATCAAAGTCACGTGCGTCTTCGCCATCAATAGTAACAAAAGGCATTTCACGCAAATCGATACGATCTTGTTTATCTGCTTCTGCCACTGTTGGCGCTAGTAGCGCGGCTTCATTACTGGCTTCTAAAGGCCATTCATGGGGTATTTCGTGGGTACGAATAGCCACATCAATCTCCATTCCTGGAGCCATGTGCTCGCCCAAAATTTCGGCTACTTCGCCCACTGCTTGGTTACGCTTATTAGGCTGGTGGGTAATACGCACTGTGACATACTGGCCATGCTTGGCTTGGAGTACATTGTCATTAGCAATAAGGATATCTTGGCTGATACGCTGGTTATCTGGACGTACAAAACAGATACCATTTTCTTTGGTTAAACGACCCACAACTTGTTGCGTATTGTGCTCAGTAACCTCAACAATAGCGCCTTCACTGCGGCCTTTACGGTCTATACCCGTAATACGAGCTAAGGCTTTGTCGCCGTCCATCACGGCCCGCATCTGGCGGTGGCTAAGAAATAAATCATCACCACCTTCATCAGGCTTTAGAAAGCCAAAACCATCACGATGACCAATAATGCGCCCGTGAATAAGATCCATCTTTTGAATGGCCCCATAAGCGCCTTTACGGTCACTGATGAGCTGTCCATCGCGTTCCATAGCACGCAAACGACGGCGCAGTGCTTCTACGTCCTCTGCCTCAAACAAGGCAAGTTCAAAACTTACCTGTTTAAGTGTTGCTGGGCCGCTACGGTCACGTAAGTGATCCATAATAAATTCACGGCTGGGAATAGGGTTATCGTACTTCTGCGCCTCACGCTGAGCGTGTGGATCGTCGATTTGTGTCATTTTTTCCTAGGTGCCAAAAGGATGGCGTTTAACAATTGTTTCTATTCGATCTGGGCCAGTAGATATAATGTCCACTGGCGCTTCAATCAACACTTCAATGCGAGCTATGTAGGCCATCGCTGCAGCAGGCAACTGTGCTTCTGTCTGCGCACCTACGGTAGACTCTGTCCAACCCGGCATGGTTTCGTAAATAGGGGTAACGGCTGCAAAACCTTCAGCGTCACTTGGGCAAGAAACTTCATTGCCGTTTGCATCGTGGTAAGCCACGCACAATTTAATTTCATCCATACCATCCAATACATCCAGCTTAGTCAGGCAAATACCTGACACACTGTTAATCTGAATTGCATGTTTAAGGGCTACTGCGTCAAACCAACCACAACGACGCGGACGGCCTGTAGTCGCACCTAACTCATGACCACGACTAGCAAGACCTAAACCAATGTCGTCAAATAATTCTGTTGGGAATGGGCCACTTCCAACCCGAGTCGTGTAGGCCTTGGTAATACCTAAGATGTAATCTAGGTACAAAGGGCCAAAGCCAGAACCTGTTGCGGTACCACCTGCTGTGGTGTTTGAAGAGGTCACGAATGGGTATGTGCCGTGATCAATATCTAACAAGGTGCCTTGGGCCCCTTCAAATAATATATCCACACTCGCCCGGCGTAAGTCGTGAATATCTGCAGTCACGTCGGTAAACATGCCTTTGATTTTCTCAGCTTGAGCCAAGGCCGTTTCTAATACTTCGTTGTAATCTAGTGGCTTTACACGGTAGAAATTTTGCAACACAAAATTGTGATAGGTCATCACTTCTTTAAGCTTTACTGCAAAGCGCTGTGGGTCTAACAAATCGCCCAAACGTAAACCACGACGCGCTACCTTATCTTCATAGGCAGGTCCAATGCCACGACCAGTGGTGCCGATTTTTTCTTCGCCACGAGCCAGCTCTCGAGCTTGGTCTAGCGCAACATGGTAAGGCAAGATAAGTGGGCAGGCTGTGCTAATACGTAAACGATCGCGCACAGGAATACCGCGCGCTTCCAACTCGCCCATTTCTTTTAGCAAGGCATCCATAGCCACAACCACACCGTTACCGATGAAGCAGGTCACTGTATCACGCAAAATACCAGAAGGAATCAAATGTAAAACAGTTTTTTGACCATCTATAACCAAGGTATGGCCTGCATTGTGACCACCTTGAAAGCGTACCACTGCCGTGGCCTGATCGGTGAGTAAATCAACGATCTTACCTTTGCCTTCATCACCCCATTGGGTGCCTAAAACGACGACATTCTTACCCATAATAATTTGCTCTAGTTTATGTTGCTGTGCGTAAAATCACGCTAATATTAAAATTTATTTTGCTGGGACGATCTTCCAAGCATTATTTTGCCAGACCAATTGGCGAGAACATTCTTTTGCAGCGGGGCTACCGGCTAACTGCGCCACCAAGCGCTCACCTTCTAAACGCAGTTTTGACTGCATCTGCCATAAACTTTGACGCTGCTCATTAGTGAGGGCGCTTTCCAAAGGCATCGCAATGGCATCAGCTTCTAGACAAAGCACTTCAGAAAGTTCTGATAATACTTTTAGATCTGCACTAAAGCCTGTTGCAGGACGGGCTCTGCCAAACACCTTGCCAATATCATCATAACGACCACCCTTGGCAATCGCTTGACCAAAAGCTGGGGTTAATGCCGCAAAAACCACCCCTGTATGATATTCATAACCACGCAGTTCTGCCAAATCAAAGTATAAGGTCACCTGCGGGAAGCGCTCACTCACTGCTTTGGCCAAGTCACGCAAATACTCAATAGCCTCTGCGACTTCTTTTGACACATGTCCAAATAGATTTGCTGCTTTATCTAATACGCTAGCCTCGCCATAAAAGCGGGGTAGTTGTGAAAATATTGCTTTGGCTTCATGGGTTATATCCATCGCTGAAACTAAGGCGTCTATATCAGCTACCGCTTTACTTTGCAGTAGGTTAAATAATTCTTTTTCATCATCATCTGCTAGACCCAGCGCACCTACCAAACCTCGATAAATACTCACATGACCTAGGTCTAAAGTGATAGGGTGTTTGATACCGATACTGGTGAGGGTCTCTAACATTAAACTGATGACTTCAAGGTCGCTGTCTATGCCAGCATGGCCATATAGCTCGGCACCCACTTGCAAAGGGCTGCGTGAAGCCAAAGGATTAGCTGCTGTAGTGTGTAATACTGTATTTGAGTAGCACAAACGATTGATACCACCACAATCTATACTATGGGCATCAATACGAGCAACTTGAGGGGTAATGTCGGCTCTAATGCCCATGGTACGACCCGTTTTTTGATCGATGACCTTAAAGGTCGCTAAATCTAAATCATCGCCCGTGCCAATCAGCAATGAATCGATGTATTCAATAAGCGGCGGCATCACTAAGTCGTAGCCCCATGTTTGATATAGGTCCACCACAGTGCGGCGAAGACCTTCTATACGAGCAGCTTCTGGCGGCAATACTTCTTTTACGCCATCAGGCAATAACCAACGATTTGCACGACTCATGTGAGTTCCTGTTTCCCATAAAATTGCATTAAATCAACTGACCAAAAGCAGCAAAAGCAGCCCTAAGAGCATGCTTGCCAAGCCTAAAATACGCATATTTCGGTCACTTATCTGACCTAATTGAGCCACCATGTTACGCCATCTTTGGGGGTATAAAAAAGGCAATACCCCTTCCAATATGAGCATCAAGCAAAAAGCCACTAGCAGGTGCTGCATCAATTCATTCATGGTTTTCTACTAATATTTCAAACACAAAAAAACCGAGCATCATACAGCCCTTCTCGGACCCTACTTCTCGGTTACTCAATTGTACTTCTTTTAGCCGTAAATGACCACCATCGCGGCTCAAAAATCAACCACTAAAAAGGGCCCCTAAAGGCCCTTTTAATAACGCGTTTAGTTAAACCAACGGTTTATTTTAACGATGACTGGTTCATATACTTAAAGAACTCACTATCAGGCTCTATAAGCATTACATCACCACCAGCACCAAAGGTTTTACGATAAGCATCTAAGCTACGATAGAAACTGTAGAACTCTGGATCTTGGTTAAAAGCTGCTGCATAGGTGGCAGCCGCAATCGCGTCACCATCACCACGCACAAGCTCTGAGTCGCGATAAGCATTAGCTTCGATGATAGTTTCTTGACGATCTGCATCAGCACGAATACCTTCAGCAAGCTCTTTACCTTGCGAACGAAGTTCGCGAGCTTCACGCTCACGCTCGGTGCGCATACGGCCGTAAACAGACTCACTGACCTCTGCAGGCAAATCAATACGCTTAACGCGCACGTCAATCACTTCGATACCCATGTCTGCTTTAACCACCGCATTAAGCTCTACAAGAAGCTCTGACATTAGATCATCACGCTCACCAGAAACCACTTCTGTTAGGGTGCGCTCACCAAACTGATTACGCAGCCCCGTATCAACACGAGACGCTAACAGCTTAGCCGCTGTAAATTCGTCACCTGATGTTGCAGTATAGAAGTCAGCTACATTGAAGATACGCCACTTAACGAAAGAATCGACAATCAGCGCTTTTTTCTCCAAGGTTAAGTATCGCTGTGGGCGAGCATCCAAGGTAAGCACACGCGCATCAAATACACGCACTGTGTTTACAAATGGGATTTTCACATGAAGGCCAGGCTGGATGTCAAACGACACTACCTCACCAAACTTAAGCATAATTGCACGCTCTGTTTCTTTCACCACAAACAGTGAAGAAGAAGCGACAAGGAGTGCCACAAATAGGCCAATTAAGGTCACTAAAGTACGAGTAGCCATATTAACGAGACTCCCTTGAAGCTGAAACATCTTGTGTTAGCTGCTCAATCACACGGTTGGTGATTTCATCCACCATACTGGAGGACACTTTGCCACCCGTGCCGGTTGCTGCACGCACAGATTGGTTCTGCATTAGCTGATCTAAAGGTAATACCATCATATTATTACCACCCTCAACGTCTACCATCACTTTAGAAGCATTAGAAAGCACATCTTCCATAGCCACAATATAAAGCCGCTCACGAGTAACTTCCGGAGCTTTTTGGTATTCAGCAAGTAACTTAGTGAAACGAGTCGCCTCACCTTCAGCACGGGCAACAACCTGTGCACGATAGGCTTGGGCTTCTTCAGCTACACGCTGCGCACGACCACGAGATTCAGGCACGATGCCGTTAGCATAAGCTTGAGCTTCGTTCTTGACTCGCTGCTCATCTTCACGAGCTTTGATCACGTCATCAAACGCATCTTGCACTTGTGACGGTGCCGCTGTATTTTCAATGTTAACCTTGATGACTTCTAAGCCAGTTTTGTAATCATCCAGCAAATTTTGCAATCGACTCTCGACATCTAGCGCAAGAAGCGCACGACCTTCGGTCAACACTGAGTGCATTTCTGAACCACCAACCACATGGCGCAAGGCACTTTGCGTCGCTTGCAATAAGCTATCTTCTGGACTCTTAACTTCTAGCAAGAAGCTTTTAGGGTCAGACACAACGTATTGAACTGACAAACCTACTTCAACAATGTTCTCGTCTTCTGTAAGCATTAACGCTCGGTTTTCAACGTTACGCACTGCTGTAACATTGACTTTAGTCACGCTGTCAAACAAGGGTGGGTTCCAATGCAAACCTGGCTGCACAGTTTCACTGTACTTACCAAGACGCAAAACAACGGCGCGCTCTTGCTGGTCCACTGTATATAAGCCCATGGCGGCCCATAAAACTAAAACGATAGCGGCGCCAAAGAGGATAATCTTACCTGTAGGTGCTGGGGTATTACTACCACCAGAGCCAGAGGTGTTTTTATTCCATGAACCACCAAATAAGCCACTGACCTTCTCAATCATCTTATTTAACGCTTCATCTAGATCGGGTGGTCCCTGATCTTGTCCGTTCGGACGGCGATTGCCACCCCATGGATCTTGGTCTTTACCGTTATTACCCGGTTCATTCCAGGCCATAAACTTCTCCTGATTATTGAAATTATAAAACTGTTATAAGTCCCATGGGTTGGCTGGCTTGCCTACAAAAGGCGTTGCATCCATACCGATACGACTTAATGCTTGTAAAAAATCTCGCTTTTGTAAGCGCACGTCCAGTACCATATGGCCTTGATCGTTCACATCTTCTTTTTCAACTGCATCTAACGCATAGAGCTGGGCTCTAAGGTTACCAAACTGTGGCTCTAGCACAATTTTTTGTGCAAAAATCTCACCACCTAAACGCTCACTAATGGCCTGCACTAAAAGCTCTACCCCATCACCTGTCAAAGCACTTACCCAAACTCGTCTTGGGACGCCAAAGCCATCACGGTCTATGCGCGCTGGACAGTCTTCCAGCATATCAATCTTGTTGTACACTAACAAATAAGGCAGGTCATCGGCTCCAATTTCTTTAAGTACCGATTCTACCTCTTCTATATTGTCATCACGCTTTTCATCATTGGCGTCCACCAAATGAAGCAATAGCGTGGCTTCTGCCGTTTCTTGTAAGGTCGCACGAAACGCATCTACAAGCTTATGAGGCAAATGACGAATAAAGCCAACAGTGTCAACTAGAATAGTGGGGCCTACATCTTTAATTTCAAGACGTCTAAAAGTGGGATCTAACGTGGCAAACAATTGATCGGCTGCATACACTTGAGCAATGGTGGCCTGATTGAACAAACTTGACTTGCCCGCATTGGTGTATCCAACCAAAGAAATCGTGGGTATTTCTGCACGACGACGAGCACGACGCCCCTGCTCTCGCTGCTTGCGCACTTTACCCAAGCGTTTCAAAATAGTATTAATACGCACGCGTAATAAGCGCCTATCCGTCTCTAGCTGTGTTTCACCTGGGCCTCGAAGACCAATTCCACCTTTTTGGCGCTCTAGGTGAGTCCAACCTCTTACCAACCGCGTAGACATATGCTCTAGTTGAGCCAGCTCAACTTGCAACTTACCCTCGTGGGTACGGGCACGTTGGGCAAAAATATCAAGAATCAACCCGGTTCTATCTAACACTCTACACTGCAGTTCAAGCTCTAAATTTCTTTCTTGGCCTGGACTTAATGCATGATTAAAAATAACGATTTCAGCGCCGTATTGCTCTACGGCCAACTTAATTTCTTGAACTTTACCAGAGCCTACATAAGTTTTTGGATGGGGCGTTGCTCGTGAGCCGCCTATAGTAACTAGAGGGTCTGCACCGGCTGAATAAACCAGCTCTTTTAATTCATTAGCATCTTCGCGCTCTCCTTCTTGGCCCATTTCTAAATGGACAAGGATTGCACGTTCGCCTGATTCATGACGTTCAAAAAACAAAGCAATAACCTAAATCAAAGCGAGCACCTAAAGGTGCTCGTTGGGGGTTCACAAAATTCAAAAAGATTATTCCTGCTCACCTTCTTCGGCAGGCATTTTAACAGGTCTTGAAGGCACAACCGTTGAAATAGCATGCTTATATACCATTTGTGAAACAGTATTTTTTAGCAAAATAACAAATTGGTCAAAAGATTCTATTTGGCCTTGTAGCTTAATACCGTTAACTAAAAAAATTGAAACAGGTACTCGCTCTTTGCGCAGTACATTTAAGTAAGGGTCTTGTAAGGTTTGCCCTTTTGACATGGTAACTCCTTGTGTCATTGATCTAGCTTTAGAGTAAAGCTAGTGATGTAATTTTGCGTAAATGTGCTAAAACTTGCAAGACGTTTTACGAGTCCTTTACGCTACTACCTTATTCTATCGAATAATTGCAAAACATTGAATGTTAATTTTGCGTCTAAGCTATCAAAAGTGTGTAATTGTGGCCAACTGCGCAACCAAGTAAGCTGCCTTTTGGCCAGCTGCCTGGTGGCAACTATGCCTTTATCCTGCATCGTGGCATAGTCATATTCACCGCTTAGATGCTGCCACATTTGCCGGTAGCCTACACAACGCATCGAGGGTAAATCTAAGTGCAGATCTTTGCGAGCCATTAAAGATTTCACTTCTTGCTCAAAACCTTGACCCAACATCGCCTCAAAGCGCTGCTCTATACGCTGATGCAATAACGCTCTATCTTCTGGCCACACGCCAATAGAGGTTACTTGATAAGGCAGCTGCTGCTGTTTTTGCCTGGCCCAATGGGAAGTTAGCGTTTCTCCAGTTAACAAAAATACTTCCATAGCCCTAGTAATGCGCTGGGGGTCTGCTGCACTAATTCGTGCTCCTGCCACAGGGTCGATGCCACATAAGCGCTGATGCATTGCAAGTAACCCGTGTTCTTGTATTTCTTGCTCTAATCCTTGTCGCAATATAGGCTCAGAGGCAGGCAATGGTGCCAAGCCCTCCATTAACGCCTTGTAATACATCATAGTGCCTCCCACCAGCAAAGGCACCTTGCCAGAAGCAGTGATTTGCGCCATAAGTCTTAGCGCATCTGCACGAAAGCGAGCGGCTGAATAGGCCTCAAGTGGGTCACAGATGTTAATTAAATGGTGAGGTGCTAGGGCTAAAGTTTGTGCGTCAGGCTTAGCGCTGCCGATATCCATATGCTGGTATATCAGCGCTGAATCTACCGAAATTATTTCACAGGCGCGACGCTGTACAAGCTCTACCGCCAGATCTGTTTTACCGGCCGCAGTTGGCCCCATAAGAAAAATGGCTGGTGGTAACTTGGGGGCCTTTAAAGGCGTGTCATTCACCAACTATTGACCTCGCATGAATAATTTATCCAAATCAGGCAAGCTCACTTGCGTCCATGTAGGTCGCCCATGATTACACTGGCCGCTGCGCTCGGTAATTTCCATATCTCGCAATAAAGCATTCATTTCTACATGATTTAACCGTCTATTGGCTCGCACAGCACCATGGCAAGCCATAGTGCCCAACAATTCGTTATGGGCTGCTCGAATGCGATCACTACTGCCATGGGTGAGAACGTCAGCTAGCACATCACGAACCAACTGCTCTACGTTGGCATGTTGCAACAAACTTGGCACTTGCCTTACCACCAAACTTTCAGCACCTGACCTGTCTATGACAAAACCCAGCTCAGTAAATAGCTCTTGCTGCGCTTCCACTTGGTCTGCTTCACGAGCACTCACTGACATTGATATGGGTACTAATAAAGGCTGGGCTTTAATACCCTGCTGGGCCCATGATGTTTTCATTTTCTCATACACAATTCGCTCATGTGCCGCATGCATATCTACCACCACTAGGCCTTGTGCATTTTCAGATAAAATATAAATACCATGTAGCTGGGCCACGGCGTAGCCTAAAGGTGGCACCTCTCCTGCTTGAGTTACGGTGCCTGATAAGGAGCCAGGCGCAGCGGCGGTATCACCATGTAAGTTGGCGTAGACTTTGCTTTGTTCTTGGATCTGCGCTTGGGAGTATTCATTTGGCGCACTAGCTCGCCACGGCATTTGTGACATGGGTGAAGTAGGATTACCTGCCACCTGACCTAAGTCCACTTGTGTTTGACCAGAAAACACTCCTGCTTGTAGCCCGTGAGATTGCAATTGGGCAGGATCCTGCGCCACTCCCAGTTGCTGCGCTGTGCCACCTGTAGGAATTTCTGGCCGAACTTGAGCCAAGGTTTTATGCAAACTGCGAAAAATAAAGTCATGCACTAGACGCCCATCACGAAAGCGCACTTCGTTTTTAGTAGGATGTACGTTGACATCTACACTGGCAGGCTCTAACTCTAAATACAGCACAAACGCTGGATGACGCCCATGGAACAGCACATCACGATAGGCTTGGCGCACCGCATGACCTACCAGTTTGTCTTTAACGACACGACCGTTGACAAAGAAATATTGCAGATCCATTTGGCTGCGTGAAAAGGTAGGCAGGCCAACCCAGCCCCATAATCGTAGCCCTGGGGCTTCCATTTCAATGTGCAAAGCTTGTTGCATAAAAGCTGGACCGCATACACTGGCAACACGCTTTTCTTGCGCCGACTGGGTGTCAGCTGGCCGCAAGTTATGAATCATTTTTTGATTGTGCTTGAGGCTAAATGCCACGTCAAAGCGACTCAATGCTAAGCGTTTGATCACTTCTTCTAAGTGCCCAAATTCTGTTTTTTCAGTGCGTAAGAACTTACGCCTTGCCGGTGTATTGAAAAACAAATCACGCACTTCCACTGTGGTACCAATAGGATGTGCAGCAGGTTGTAATTGAGCGGCCATGTCACGACCTTCCGTGATGACTTGCCAAGCACTGTTTTGATCGTGGGTGTTTGAAGTAAGCGTTAACCGAGACACTGAGCTGACACTGGCTAAAGCTTCTCCGCGAAAGCCTAAGCTTTGCACCGATTCCAAATCTTCTAAACTGGCAATTTTACTAGTGGCATGACGGCTTAAAGCCAAAGCCAAATCTTGCTCGCCAATACCTGTGCCGTTATCGCGCACCCGCATTAGTTTTACACCGCCTTGCTCCACGTCAACATCAATTTTGTTAGCTTGGGCATCAAGACAGTTTTCCAACAGCTCTTTAATGACTGATGCTGGCCGCTCTACGACTTCACCGGCAGCGATTTGATTAGCTAAACGTGGACTAAGTTGATGTATTTTGGAAGTCATTGGACACTCACAATCCTAGTGGAAATTCTACTTAAGTTTTTGGAATAGTTAGTTTCTTACCAACTTTCAAGACCGATGTACTAGTCATATTATTGAGACTTTGAAGCTGCTTAACACTAGTGCCGAAGCGCTGTGCAATAGCAGACAGGGTGTCGCCTGAGACAACTTTGTAAAACAACTGCTTGCGCTTTGCCTCCACCACAGAAGCAACATAAGTATTGGCGATAGGGTGACTATAGAAATAATTTTTTAAGCCGTTAAAAATAGCATTAGCCATTTGTTTTTGATACTTTTTAGTGCGCAGCTTTGCAGCTTCTCCGGGGTTTGAAATAAATCCCGTTTCAACCAATATTGAAGGTACATCGGGCGATTTCAAGACTACAAACCCCGCTTTTTCGACGTGGTTTTTATGTAACCTGGCAATCTTACCTATGTTATTGAGCACTTCTTTGGCCACTCCACTGCCTGCAGATTGACTATAGTTCATCGACATATCGATTAACGTCATGGCCACATCATCCTCTTTGTCTTCCAAGCTAATGCCGCCAATACCCCCAATTAAATCGGCTTCGTTTTCTTTTTGTGCTAGTAAACGACCCATTTCACTAGAGGCGCCACTAGAAGACAATATCCATACAGATGCACCCCTAGCTTTACTATTTTTAAAGGCGTCTGCATGGATGGAAATGAAAAGATCCGCCTGGGCATTGCGCGCTTTTTTAGTACGCCCTCTCAAACTTACATAATAGTCACCTGTACGAGTGAGCAAAGGCTCAAACCCTGGTTCCTTTTTGATCAATGTTTGTAGCTCTTTAGCAATGCCTAAGACCACATGTTTTTCGCGTAGTTTTTGTCCACCATACCTAGGCCCTAAAGCACCCGGATCTTCACCACCGTGGCCTGCATCAATAGCAATAATAATGTCTCTTTGGCTATCTAGCAAAGATAAGCTATTCAGGGTGCTCTTGGGTGGTGATGCTTTTTCGTCCCCAGATGTAAGGGTAGGCGTGGTTTTTTTCACTGCACCTTTGGCAGGTGTTGGTTTAGGCAGTTGGTAGTTGGATAAGTCAATAACTAAGCGGTGCCCATAACTCGCATTGGGTGGCAAGCTGAAAATTTTATGGCTGGTTTTATAGGCCAAATCTAGCACTAAGCGCAGCTTATTGCCGCTACGCTGACTGGAACGAAGACCACGAATAGGACTATTAGAAAAATCCAATTTAGCCACCGTTGTAGACAAGGTACTTTTGTCTATATCAATCACCAAGCGATCGGGATTGGCCAGTGTAATTTGCTCAAAGGTGACCTCAGCACTGATATCTAACACCACCCGTGTGTTATCTGGGGCCGGCCAAATGCGTATATTCTCTACTTTTGCAGCTATGCTAGAGGTGGAGAAATAGGCCAAAAAAAGCAGTAATAACAGTCTCATAAATTATCCAAACCTAGGACTTCTATGATCTTGTCACCTCTATTTGTTTGTGACACAAAACATAGATTGCGGCCGCGCTCCAAGCTAGAGATCGTAATCACCACATCAGCAACAGGCAAATAACCCAGACCTTTATCTGGCCATTCAATCAAATTAATGGCAGATCCGTCAAAATAGTCCCTAATACCTAAATAATCCAACTCTTCTGGATGGCCTAAGCGATAGAGGTCGAAGTGGTGGAGTTGTTGTAGGCCAAGTTGATAGGGTTCTACTAGCGTATATGTGGGACTTTTAGTGGTGCCAACATGGCCAAAATAGTTCATTACACCCCGCGTAAAGGTGGTCTTGCCCATACCCAAATCTCCCTGTAAAAACACCGTGGCGGCGGTTAGGGCTGCTGCAATTTGATCACCTTTGACTCCTTTGGAAGCGGCTTTTAGGGCCTTTCCAAACTGCTTACCTAGAGCCACCATCGCATCTTCGCCGTGGGCTTGTTGTTGATACTCTAGAAACATGAACTCAAAAACCTACACAAAATTTAATTTATCAGGGTGCAATATAGCCTAAAAGCAAAATAAAAGCCGCCTAGCTCATAGTATTTCATAGGTTTTTTTCATTTTTAGAGATTCAAGGGATTCGTCTAGGTTAGAATAAGGCCCATGCCTACGCCAGATTCACCGACAGTGTCCATCACCAAAACCCTAACATCGCAACAACTTGCTCAGTTATCGATACAAATTAAGCAGTTGGCAAGCGAGTTTGGTTTTGCCGATTGTGGCATTACTGATACGGATAACGAAGCGGCTGGCCAGCGCTTGGAACAATGGCTGGACTTAGGTTATCAAGCGGATATGGATTACATGTCCAAGCATGGCAGCAAGCGCTACCGCGCAGCGCAGCTAGTACCAGGTACTCAGCGAATCATCTGCTTGCGGATGGATTACCTAGACCCAAAACTAACCACCTTAAGTACATTGAAGGACGGTGAGCAAGCTTATATAGCACGCTACGCATTGGGCAGGGATTACCACAAATTAGTACGCAAACGACTCGCCCAACTCAGTAAAGCCATAGAGGCTTTAATTGGCCCCTTTGGTCATCGTGTCTTTGTTGACAGCGCGCCGGTGCTTGAAAAACCCTTAGCTCAAAAGGCAGGCCTTGGCTGGCAAGGTAAACATACTCTAATCATTAACCGTAAACAGGGCTCTTGGTTTGTATTGGGCGAAATTTTTGTGGATTTGCCTTTACCCATAGATGAGCCTTATAAAAAAGATCATTGCAGCCGCTGTGAATCCTGTATGAGCGTGTGCCCAACCAACGCTTTTCCACAGCCCTACGTACTAGATGCCAATCGCTGCATTGCATACTTAACCATTGAGCACAAAGGCAGCATCGCAAAAGAACTACGACCTTTAATCGGTAATCGTGTCTTTGGTTGTGACGATTGCCAGCTGGCTTGCCCATGGAATCGAGCACCTGGAGTGACTCAAGAAAATGATTTCAAACCTCGACACGGTTTAGATCAAGCAAAATTATCAGAATTATTCCAATGGAGTGAAGAGCAGTTTCTTGAGCGAACACAAGGCTCACCTATTAGACGTGCTGGCTTTGAGGGCTGGCAACGAAACTTAGCCATTGGTCTAGGCAATGGTCCGGCCACCAAAGGGGTGATACAAGCGCTAGAAAATCAGCGCGCCAAGTCGGCGCCTATGGTTGTAGAACACATTGATTGGGCTTTAGATCAATTATCAAAGCGTAAGTCGCAACAAATACCTGTCACAGCATTGCCTCTAGCAGATCACTTAGGCCATAAGTTAAAGCACCTGTACTAACTGTCTCAACACGGCTTTGGCCTATCAAAAACAAGGTAGGGCAAAGTAAAATCCATTCGTGCTAAACTCAAATATTACACTTAAAGGTAGTTTTTTGTGACCATCCCTAAACGTCTCAACGGTTTCTATGCCAGCCCAGTGGCTGAAAATACCGCAAAAAAATGGATCATTGCTGTTATTGGCCAAGATATATTATTAGCCCATCAAGCAGATATAACCAACAATCCGTTTATTAACTGCAGTGTTGCACAACAGCTGGATGTTTTTTGCAAAAGAAAAATCACCCTTGGCCAATGGCTTTCTTATGACTGCCAAGTGTGGGATTTAATGCCTGAAGCGGCCAGCACTGATGGATTTAGCACAGTGGTTCTAAGGGATTTACTGACCATCGCAGGTGAAGAAGTTTTTTCTTTAGCCTGCAGAGCAGTGCAATTGTTAAATTGGCACGACACACACCGCTTTTGCGGCCGTTGTGGTAAGCCTAACCAAGCCACTCATAAAGAACATGCTATGGCCTGTTCCAGCTGCAACATCAACAATTACCCACGCATTTCGCCGTGCATTATTGTAGTAGTGACCCATGGTCAGAGGTGTTTGTTAGCTCGCAATGCCAATTGGGCTAGCGGTCGGTTCAGTGCTATAGCTGGCTTTCTTGAAGCTGGGGAAAGTGCAGAGCAAGCATTGCACAGAGAAGTGTTTGAAGAAGTGGGCGTAGAGATAGATCATATTCGCTACATTGGCAGCCAATCTTGGCCTTACCCTGGGCAGCTAATGCTTGGTTTTATTGCCCAGGCAACCAGTGAAGAAATTAAAGTTGATGGCATCGAGATTGCTGAGGCAAACTGGTTTCACTATAAACAGCTACCTGAAACTATTGCCCCACCAGGCATCATTGCTGGCGCCTTAATCAAGCGTTTTGTAGATGAAGCCACGGTAACTTATGGCTAGAGCTTTTTATATGCACTAGCCTAAGCGTCCATCTTCAAAAAGTGGTCTCGGTAGTACTTCATTTCAGCAATAGAATCACGGACATCATCTAAAGCTAGGTGACTGCCGCCTTTTTTAACACCATCAAGAAGCTCTGGACGCCAGCGGCTAGCAAGCTCCTTTAGCGTACTGACATCTAAGTTGCGATAATGGAAGTAGGCTTCAAGCTCTGGCATATACTTCACTAAGAAGCGCCTGTCTTGACCGATAGTATTACCACACATGGGTGAATGCCCCCCATCGACCAAAGACTTAAGAAAGGCAATAGTTTGCTGCTGCGCTTGGGCACAGCTCACTTTACTTTCACGCACCCTTTGAGTGAGCCCTGATTGTCCATGCTGATTGATACACCAAGCATTCATAGCATCCAACACTGCATCACTTTGGTGAATGACAATCGATGGCCCCTCTGCGAGCACATTTAAGTGTGCGTCGGTGACAATGGTTGCTATTTCAATAATAACGTCTTGTTCAGGATCAAGGCCTGTCATTTCTAAGTCTAGCCAAATCAAATTTTTTGGGTGTTTCATAAGAAAAGTGCTCTGGGTGTTATTGATAGACTGAATTATGCCTCACTTCGGAGTAGAATAAAGCCTTTACTGACAACGCAGTATACTTTTTATCCATGGCTAAACGTAAACTCACCCGCCACCAGCAGTGGCAAATCGATAAAGTGCAAGAAGAGCGCCGTGCACGGGCTACTAAACAAGATGGTGCGATTGAGCAAGCCATTGAGCATGGTGACCTATCTGCTGAGCAACAAGGGTTGATTATTGCGCACTACGGCTCGTTAATCGACGTTGAAGCTTTGCATGGCCAACATCAAGGTGAAATTTTTCGTTGTAAAATACGTTCAAATCTAGGTTTTTTGGTGACTGGCGACAAAGTATCTTGGCGTCAGGCTGCTGATCAAAGCGGAGTTATTGTGGCTCGTGATGATCGCAATAGTATTTTAAGTCGTCCCAATAAATATGGCGATCTTAAACCTGTGGCCGCAAATATTGATCAAATTATTATCACTTTTGCCCCCAAACCTTATGCTCACGCTAATCTCATTGACCGCTATTTAGTGGCTGCCGAAGCAAGTGACATAGAACCCATATTATTGCTCAACAAAATTGACCTGCTAGATGAAGAAGCACAAGAACATCTTGAGCCTATGTTGGCGCGTTACCAAGCTCTGGGCTACCGTATTATTCGTGCATCAACTCAAACACTCACTGGCCTTGAAGCTTTGTATGCGCAGCTCAACAATAAAGTAAGTGTGTTTGTGGGTCAGTCTGGGGTGGGTAAATCTAGTCTGGTGAATGTATTGCTCCCAGGAGTAGACATCAAAACCAGCGCTTTATCTGAACAAACCAACAAAGGGGTTCATACCACAACCACCGCTAAACTATTTCATATCCCTAATGGGGGGCAATTGATCGACTCGCCTGGAATTCGTGAGTTTGGCCTTTGGCATATGGACACAAACACTTTACTTGACGGTTTTGTAGAATTTAGACCTTATTTGGGCTACTGCAAGTTTAGTGATTGTAGTCACGAACATGAGCCAGCTTGTGCTTTGCTGCAAGCTTTGGAAGATGGGCATATCGATCCTGCGCGTATGTCTAGTTTTCAACACATTAAAGCGTCGCTAGACGACTTCACTACACACAACTAAGGATTTTTCATGGGCGATCGTTTATTTGTATTGATGCAATACCTTTTACCACAACATTTCATTTCACGCTTAGTAGGCTTTTTGGCCCACAGCACTATACCTGTGATTAAAGACCCTTTAATCCGCACTTTTATCAAACACTTTAAAGTGAATATGGATGAAGCTCAAAGGCAAACGCCCAGTGAGTTTGAAAGTTTTAATGACTTCTTTACCCGCAGCCTAAAGCCAGATGCTCGGGCCATTGATATGAATCCGCAACATTTAGCCTGCCCCGTAGATGGTGCCATTAGTCAATTAGGACAAATTAATGGTGAGAATCTATTTCAAGCCAAGGGCTGCGAGTTTGACCTCACCACTTTGTTAGGCGGTAATAGCGAACTTGCCAGCCCTTTTATAGACGGTGAATTTGCTACAATTTATTTAGCCCCGAAAGACTACCACCGCATTCATATGCCTTGTGATGGCACGCTGACACATATGGTGCATGTCCCTGGCCAGCTGTTTTCAGTAAACCAAGCTACAGCGGCTAAAGTGCCCGGTTTATTTGCTCGTAATGAAAGGGTTGTGGCTATTTTTGACACCGAATTTGGCCCCATGGCTATGGTTCTGGTGGGAGCCATGATAGTGGCCAGTGTTGAAACAGTGTGGGCAGGTTTAGTGTGCCCTAAAGGTAAGGCTGTAAGCCAGTTTAACTATATCAACCAAGAACCTATCTGTTTAAAGAAGGGTGAAGAAATGGGCCGCTTTAAACTGGGCTCTACCGTGGTCATGTGTTTACCCAAAGGGGTAAGTCAATGGCCGACCGAGCTTAGCGCGGGCACGACCACACGTTTGGGACAAATGTTTGCCCTACTTCACTAAAATAGGGCTTAAATCGCTTGGTAAGTTAGGCACGGTGGTGGCTAAAAGCCATCACTTTAGCGATGTCCGTTTCGCCAGAAACCAACATCAACAAGCGTTCAATACCCAAAGCCACACCAGAGCATTCGGGCAACCCCACTTCTAGTGCTTGTATTAGCCTAATGTCTGGGGCCATAGCCACTTTACCCATAGCTTGTCTGGATTGATTGTCAGTCTCAAAGCGTTGTGCCTGTTCTTGCGCATCGGTTAATTCATGATAGCCATTAGCCAGTTCCATGCCGTTGACGTATACCTCAAAACGACGCGCCACTGCATCACCCCTTTCATCTTGGGCCTTGCAAGCTAGAGCGCACTGGCTAGCTGGGTAATCAAAAATAAAACACGCTTTGGGTAACTTTGGCTCAATACAATGACTCATGAGCAAATCTAACCAGGTATCTCTTGGCGTATTGGCATCTATTTGCACATCTACAAGACTCATCGCCTTTTGTTTAATGGCCTCGTCGCTTGCTGTTAATGGGTCTATAGATAATATGCTTTCAAAGGCCCAACGATAACTTAAAAAATGCCACTCAAGCTTGTCGCTCACCAACACCGTATCAATAAGGCATGACACCTCTTGCATCAACTGTTCTAAAGTATAGTTAATTCGATACCATTCTAGCAGAGTAAATTCTGGGTTATGTTTGCGGCCTATTTCACCATTTCGAAAAGCTTTGCTGATCTGGTAAATGCTCCCACTGCCAGCTGCGAGCAAACGCTTCATGGCATATTCAGGGGAGGACATCAAGCTCATATGCGTCCTTGACGCAGCACCATCTTGAGTAAAAGCCACAGGGATAGAGTCGATATGAGGGTCAGACACCCCATAATGAGACATTACGGGGGTGTCTACTTCTAGCATGTGTCGAGCATCAAAGAACGCTCGTATTTGCCTGATAACCTTGGCGCGCTGCTTAAGTTGCTTTATGTCAGCACTAGGTTGCCATGGCATCGAAAAATCCTAGGGTTATGCGCGGCTTACGTAGTCGCCCGTGCGGGTGTCAATTCTTAAAATTTCACCCTGCTCAATAAATAAGGGCACACGCACTGTGGCACCTGTGGCCAGGGTTGCAGGCTTGCTGCCACCTTGGGCGGTATCGCCCTTAAGGCCTGGATCAGTTTCGGTCACTTCAAGGTCTACAAAGTTAGGTGCTGCCACAGCAATGGGCGCATCGTTCCATAATGTGACTATGTAGATTTCTTGTTCTTTAAGCCACTTAATACTGTCACCTAATGCACTCGCATCAGCACCATATTGCTCAAAGGTTCCATCTGCCATCATAAAGTGCCAAAATTCGCCATCTGTATAAAGGTATTCCATGTTGCGATCCATCACATCTGCAGCTTCAATGGACTCACCTGACTTAAAGGTACGATCCCAAACGCGCCCAGACTTCAAGTTTTTCATACGCACGCGGGTAAATGCTTGGCCTTTGCCTGGTTTAACAAACTCAACATCAACCATGGCGCATGGATCACCTTCTAGCATTACTTTAAGGCCAGATTTAAACTCGTTACTGCTATAATTAGCCATTTTATCGCTCTAATCAAATAAACATCGGAAAATTCACCACTTATGATACCGCAAAGCACCACCCAAGTTGACCCTTTTAGATTGATTAAGCACAAAAATTTACCACAAGACTGGCGTACACAGATGCGTGAAGCCTATCGTACGCCTATAGAATTACTTAACGCGCTGGATTTTAGCCCACAGCAACAAACAGGGCTGTTAGCTTGCGACCAAGGTTTTATGACCTTGGTTCCCAGAGCTTTTGCACAAAAAATGCGCCCACAAGACCCCACAGACCCTTTGTTATTGCAAGTGCTACCGCAGGCACAAGAAGCCATAAGCCACCCTGAGTTTAATAACGACCCCTTAGAAGAAGCGCGTTATAACCCAGTGCCAGGGATTGTGCATAAATACCACGGACGGGCTTTATTAATTGCCGCCAGCCACTGCGCCATTAATTGCCGTTATTGTTTTCGTCGCCACTACCCATATGCACAGCAAAAGCGCTCACGCAACCAGTGGCAAGAAAGCCTTAATTACATTAGCTCAAAACCCGATATAGAAGAGATTATCCTTAGTGGTGGTGACCCACTGGCCCTAACAGACTCGCTATTGTTTGATTTAATAAGCGCTATTGAACAGATTCCACATATTAAACGTTTGCGTATTCACAGCCGCCTGCCCATTGTCATGCCACAACGGATTACTTTGGAACTGTGCCAAAGGCTTGAAGAATCTAGACTGACCTGTGTCATGGTGGTGCACGCTAACCATGCTAACGAACTAGCCGAAGATGTAGCCCAAGCCTGTGCGCTGTTGCACAAGCATAAGGTGCAACTGCTTAACCAAAGCGTCTTACTCGCCAAGGTTAATGACAACTTAGAAAGTTTGAAAAATTTAAGTGAACGATTGATTGAGCTGGGTGTAATACCCTACTACCTACATTTGCCAGATCGGGTAGCGGGTACCACACACTTTTTTGTAAGTTTAGAACGATGCCAAGCTTTAGTGGCGCAAATGCAGGCCTGTATGTCAGGTTACTTAGTGCCCAAACTTGTGCGTGAAGAAGCAGGCAAACTAAGCAAAACACTCTATTCGCCCAGTTAAAAAATAGAACAACACTATAGCGTAAAACAATGGGCCAAACAGCGAAGCCTAAGTTAAACTAAATGCAGTAAAGCATCTAGATCTAAATTGTTTATCTGGTGAGGCGCCTGCTGTCTAACGAGCGGTTTGCCATGAAATGCCACCCCCAAACCCGCTTTATTAAGCATAGGTAGATCATTTGCACCATCTCCTACAGCAAGGCACTGCTCTAGAGTTAAACCCAAGGTGCTCCGCAACTGCTCCATCAGCTCTACTTTTCTATTGGCATCGACAATTACACCAGACACTTTGCCTGTAAGCTTGCCATCCACTTCTTCTAAGCCATTAGAAAAAGCCTCTTGCATTCCCAGCCTGCTGGCTAAATCGTCTGCAAAATAACTAAAGCCTCCAGACAATATAGCGCAATATATACCTTGGCTTAACAAACCTTCCATGAGTTTTTCCGCCCCTGGCATAAGCTTGATGGAGTCATTGATAGCTGCTAATTGGCTAGTTTCAAAGCCCTCAAGTAGCGCTAGGCGCTTTTTAAAACTTTGTTCAAAATCCAATTCACCCGCCATAGATCTGGCAGTAATCTTTGCCACTTGAGGGCCTATGCCTTTTACATAAGCAAGCTCATCCATCACTTCAGCTTGAATCAATGTAGAATCCATATCAAACACAGCAAGCTTTATTTTTTGTATCGGCGTGCCTGATGATTGTAATACATAATCGAGCGTGTGATTCTTCGACCAGCCTTTGAGCAGGGTATCTAAGTGAGCCAGAACTGCCTCATCATTGCTGCGCCATTGCCATTGGTGCACCCTAGTGCTTGCTTGGTCACTTAGCTTGTCAACGTACGCTTGCACCTGCAGCTGGTTAAATAGCTTGTCGATGTCAGCAAAATTTGCTTCGTTAGTTACATTGAATACGGTTAGGCGATGAAACATAGACACAACTCCTTGAGTGGGCTTAGCATTTTATCATTAGTGCGTTAGAATGGGGGTGTTTTTTACTCTTTGATACAACGCTGATTAACACCTAATGCCCAATAAAATCTTATCCTTTCGACACCTAATGCACTCTCGTTTGACGTTAGTCCAAAAGACAGTGCTTTTACTCATTGCCACCTTTGTCATTGCGGGCAGTTTCATAGGGCTGATAACTTACCAACACCTCAGCCAAGTTGCGGGTCAGCAAAATACATTTCTAGGCGAAAAAATGGGCCAACAATTGGCTAGTTTAAGCGCTCCTCTCATCGTAAAACAAGATTACATTAGCCTCAATGTCACCTTGGCTGAATTAAGGCAGCAAGGCGCTTTGATGGGGGCCGCTGTATATGATGCAGATGGCACTATGCTTGCTAAAGCAGGCCTGCTTAACGATGCAGATTACTTAACTCTACCTATTGAGTTAAATGAGCAGCTTATTGGCAGCTTGCACTTACGCTATGCCACTTTAGATCTGCATCCAAGTCTTAACCAACTGACCAAGTTATTATGGCCTACTCTGGGTTTGTCGCTATTAGCCTGCATAGTACTTGGATGGTGGTTTGGTGCTCGATTAGTGCAACCGTTACATCAACTACACGAAGCCCAAGAACAACTACTTGAATATGGCAAAGCCCCCCCTCTTGATGACTCTCGACTTGATGAATGGGGCATTATTAATTTAGGGTTTAATTCCATTAATGAAGAGCGTTTGTTACACACGCAAACAGATCACCAATATGAGTTAGAAATGCCTGCAGGAAAGGGGGTTGTCATTGCACACCCATACAATGACAACCAACCAGAATTGGAAGCCC
This sequence comes from Oceanospirillaceae bacterium, assembly GCA_024686035.1. Lineage (GTDB taxonomy): Bacteria > Pseudomonadota > Gammaproteobacteria > Pseudomonadales > Balneatricaceae > Njordibacter. The sequence goes on along the minus strand of JAIBDW010000002.1, from coordinate 35,560 downwards.
CTAACCAGCAAGAAGCGTTCAATGAGGAATTACACAGCTTAGCTCGCGAGTTATCTTCAGAGCCTGAACTAGGAGAACTCGGGGATCCATTGTTTGCTCCCAAGCTGCAGCCAAATGCAGCGCAGGACACTGCCACCTATAGCGAAAACCATTTGCCTATCTTTAGCATGGATGATCTTCGTAACAGTGAAAACTCCACCCCACTGCGGCCCACGCCCATGCCTGTCGATGCGTTTGAGCCTATGACAGACGGTATCGCTGAGCCCTTATCACCTGACGCAGATACCTTGGCACCTGCCTGTGATTCTGAACAGCTACAAACGAGTGAAAGTGATGAGCCATTGGTGAGCTTGATTTACATTAACGTAAATACCCGTGACCAAGGCCCCATCGCCGCTGCAGAAAAACACTTATTACTTAAGTCTTATCATCGCTTAGTAGACCAAGTGTGTTCGATTTATGGCGGCGCCATTGAAACCAAAGAAAACCACGACGTGCTTGTCACCTTTGACAAACCTCATGAGCACATGACCCATTGTGTGAATGCTTTATGTGCAGCACAGTTTTTTTTCGGGTTATACAAAGCCTTTAATGCTCAAAGAGCGACCCAAAATAAAGCTGGTTTGAACATTCAGATTGTAGTGCACACTGGGGTATTAGAAGCATTGGATGAGCTTACCCAGGAAGCGTCGCAGTTGTCTCGTCGTGAACGCCAGGATCATATGGTCATCAGTCAAAATGTGGCCTATCACCCAGAATTACAGCAACGCGTACTCCAAGCAGACAATTGTATCGCACTGGCCAGCGGAGCCGTATGTTTGGCACGCCTAAGCAGTGATTATCAAGACTTATTGGACATGCAAATAAGCCACTTTAGCACGACGATTTAGGGCCTTGTGCCGACAGCTTAGAGGTTAAGCTAAATCTTTAGGAGCCTCGTCTACCTCATTGGGTACACTGCCTTGCACCTCTAAACTATCCACCTTCTGAAAGCCTCGGGGCAGTTTATTGCCTCTTCGACCGCGCTCACCACGATAGTGAACTAAGTCAGAGGCTTTCAAACGCAAATAGCGCTTACCTGAGTGCACTAATAATTCACTAGTTTGCGTCACCAAAGCACAGGCCACCATAAACTCGTCACGACTGGCCACGCGAGCAGGCGATATACTAATAATCTTATTGCCTTTGCCACGCGCTAATTGAGGTAGATCCTGCAATGGGAAGACTAACATGCGCCCTTCATTACTCACAGCCACAAGCCAAGTATCTGCCATTTGATCAATGTGTGCAGGTGAAATGATTTTGGCACCCTTTGGCACAGATAAAGCCGCTTTACCCGCTTTATTCTTACTCAGCAAATCTTCAAAAGTAGATACAAAGCCATAACCTGCATCAGTACTCATCAGCAATAATTGATCAGCTTTGGCGCTGACTGCTGCAGAAAACTGCACCCCACTGGGGGCATTAAATCGGCCACTAAGTGGCTCACCTTGGCCTCTTGCAGAAGGTAAAGTGTGCGCCTCTAAAGAATAGCTTCGTCCACCTTCATCGATAAACGCCACGCTTTGATTACTGCGAGCTTGCACCATTAGTAAAAAATCATCACCTGATTTATAGCTCATGTTAGCAGGGTCGATATCATGCCCTTTAGCACCTCGCACCCAGCCTTGTTTAGACAAAACAACAGTCACAGGCTCAGTGGTGAGCAGATCACGCTCTGTTAGTGCTTTAGCGTCCTCACGCACAACAATAGGTGAACGACGATCATCGCCAAAAGCTAGGGCATCTTCAGTTAATTCACGCTTGATCAGAGTTTTTAAACGAGCTTTTGAGCCTAACAAAAGCTCTAATTTGTCGCGCTCGGTGGCTAATTCTTCTTGCTCGGCTTGAATGCGATGCTGCTCTAGGCGGGCTAAGTGACGCAGTTTCAAATCTAAAATAGCGTCCGCTTGCAAGTCCGACAGCGCAAACCTTTGTATGAGCACAGGCTTGGGTTTCTCTTCTTCTCGAATGATGGCAATAATTTCATCTATATTAAGATAAGCAATTAACAAACCTTCTAAAAGGTGCAAACGCTCTAACACTTTATTTAAACGATGTTGTAAACGGCGAGTGACCGTCTCCATCCTAAATGATAACCACTCTTTTAATATAGTGTGTAGGCCTTTCACTTGAGGTTTGCCATCGACACCAATGAGGTTTAGATTCACTCGATAAGAGCGCTCTAAATCTGTAGTGGCAAACAGGTGATTCAATAACTGCTTTATATCCACTCTATTGGAACGAGGAACAATCACTAAGCGGGTAGGTTTCTCATGATCTGACTCATCACGTAAATCGGCCACCATAGGCAATTTTTTAGCCTGCATTTGCGCAGCTATTTGTTCTAATATTCGAGCCCCAGACACTTGATAGGGCAAAGCGGTGATCACAATATCACCATCTTCATGGTCGACCACTGCACGCATGCGGATACTTCCGCGGCCCGATTTATACATTTCTAACAAATCACTTGGTGCACTGATGATTTCTGCATTTGTGGGCATGTCTGGCCCTTGCACAAATTCGAAAAGCTCCTGCGTGGTTGCTCCAGGGTTATCCAATAAATGCACACAAGCAGACACAACTTCACGTAAATTGTGAGGTGGGATATCTGTCGCCATACCTACAGCAATGCCGCTAGCGCCGTTGAGTAACACGTTGGGGAGTCGAGACGGCAGTACCAAAGGCTCTTGCAAGGTGCCATCAAAGTTATGACCCCAATCAACGGTGCCTTGACCCAACTCACCCAATAACACCTCTGAATAGCCCGTCAGCTTCGCTTCGGTATAACGCATCGCAGCAAAAGACTTAGGGTCATCTGCTGAGCCCCAGTTGCCTTGGCCATCCACTAAGGTATAACGATAAGAAAAGGTTTGCGCCATGTGCACCATAGCTTCATAACAGGCACTATCACCATGGGGGTGAAATTTACCCAACACGTCACCGATGGTGCGGGCTGATTTTTTATATTTAGCAGAATTTTTAAGACCAAGTTCTGACATTGCATAAATAATGCGCCGCTGCACGGGCTTCAGGCCATCCCCAATATGGGGTAATGCACGGTCCAAAATGACATACATCGAGTAATCCAAATACGCCCGCTCGGTATATTCTTTAAGGGGTAGACGCTCAACGCCTTCATCAATAGGGATGACACCAGACATAAGAAAAAACATCCTGTTTGAGTGAGTTTAAGCTAACTAAAGGGCTTGCCACACACATGCTAAATCAAAAAAATTAAGCCTGAGTATACCGTAAAACGTCGTTTGATAAAGATCCCACCCGCATTTATTAAACGCCAGCTACTATTTTGCAAATGAATGAAGCTAATGGCATTAATGAGATAAATATATGCTAGGCTATGATTACTTTTTAACCGTTAATCCGCTATAATGTCCTCAGTGGAAACTACCCCATGATAGTTTGTGTAATTTATTACATCTTTAATCACAAACAATCAGACCAGCAAGGCAGGGCCGCCAGAGCCCACCTGACAAAAATTTGTTGAGTCATTGATTTTCATAAGAAAACTTTAACTTTAAATCTCTAAGGAGAAAATTATGTCACAACATCCTACGCTTACAGAAATGGGCATCACAAGTTTTGCCTCAATCAGCAAATACACCCTTCGCCAAGAAGGTGAATTTGATATTCTTAAAATCTACTACAAGCGCGAAAAGGGTTCTTTTTTACCTCGCAGTAAGAAATTCCGCTTTGGCCGTGCTACCCGCACTGTGATGGTTGACTCTGGTCGTCAACAGTGGAAAGAAGTAAGCGAAATCTCACCCTTTTTATTGCGTGCCCTTACTGAGCTTAATAAGCTCGCTAATGAAGAGAATAAGACAATAGATAGCAAAGAGTCTATCGCGCAAGATCTAGTGCATCTAGAGCGCATCATGACTGAAAAACTAGCTGAAATTCGAGCCAAAATCGAACAGCTATAAACATTCCTTCAGACCATAAAAAACCGCGCTGAGTTGGCCTAGCGCGGTTTTTTTATTTGTTCCATTCACTACAAAGGGATTTCATCAACTGCATCGGCTATATCATCTATACTTTCATCCACCGCATCACCAATCACTGGCACTGCAGAAGCCACTGCCCCCACAACTCTCATTGGCACTGTGACTACTTTTGTCAGCACGCAGCCTGTTAAACTCACACACAAAAGCACTGCGATCAACCCTTTATAAAGCATCATTTCTTCTCCTTTGCTACCGATAACCTGGTGGTTGCTAAGCTTTGTTTGATATTTTTTAAATGACTATGAAAGTCTTCACCTCGGCGCAATATCACGCCAGTAGCCAATACATCTACTAAGGTGAGCTGGATCATTCTAGACTGCATAGGCATATAAACATCAGTGTCTTCAGGTGATTCTACACCCAACACTAGGCTGGCCTCTTCAGCTAAGGAAGAACCTTCCTGCGTTATTGCAATCACCAACGCACCAGCACTGCGGCCAATACGCGCCACCTCAACCATTTCTTTAGTGCGACCAGTAAAGGACAAGAGCACCAGTACATCACCGCGCTTACAAGCTGCTGCGGTCATACGCATCATCAATGAATCATTATGAGCTACAACAGGAATATTAAAGCGAAAGAACTTATGTAAAGCATCTTGAGCAACTGCGCCAGAGGCACCCATACCAAAAAAACAAATCTGCTGGGCTTGGCTTAAATAATCCACAGCACGCTCTATCGCCTTACTGTCAATCTGTTGTTTTGCTGTGTCCAAACTTGCCATAGTACTTGTGAATATTTTATCTGTATATTGGGCAGCCGTGTCATTTTGATCAACCGTTTGACTGACATAAGGCATCCCACGAGCCATACTTTGAGCCAACTCCATTTTAAAATCTGGATAACCCTTTAGACCAAAGCTTCGACACATACGATTAACTGTAGGCTCACTTACTTTAGCAAGTTCGGCCAGTGCTGCAATACTCATGCGCGTTGCTGATTGTGGATCAGCAATAATCACTTGCACCACTTTGCGCTCAGATCGGTTAAGCTGGTCTTGTTGTGTGGACAAGCGCTGCAATAAATTATTAGTCATAATCATCTATTCTTTTTATATAGCTTATTTATTCATTTATGTAAGTAATATTACCAACATTTTTGATATTTTTGTGACTTTTGAGCAAGTTTAATAGTATTATTACACATCTAACATACATACAAGGTCATACAAGCCATGCCGAACAACCCGTCATCAGATGAGCATACAGCAGCTAAAGGCATATTAAGCCAGAGTTTTGTTTTGTTTGGCGCATTGGGCGATTTATCACTTCGCAAACTCATGCCTGCTTTGTACCAACTTGAACATGCTAAGCTGTTAAGCCAAGAGCTGCGCATCATGGCTGTAGCTCGTGGCGCTATCAACACAGACGAATTACGATTGCGTGTTGAGCATACACTAAATCAATACATTGGCGCAGATGAATTAGATCCTAGCTCCTTATCCAGATTATTACAACGGCTTCACTACTGCAAAGTAGACCTCACGCAAGCCCAAGATTATATCGTTCTAGAAAAAGAGTTAGCTTCTTGGCACCGGCAAGTCACTTATTATTTGGCCACCCCGCCAAGCTTATTTAAAGACATTTGCCAGAACTTACACGAAGCAGGCGCTATTAATGAGCTTAGCCGCATTGTGGTAGAAAAACCCATTGGCCACGACCTTGCCTCATCTAAAGTGATTAACAATGCGCTGGCGTTATATTTTGACGAAAGCCAAATTTTCCGTATCGACCATTACCTTGGCAAAGAGACCGTACAGAATTTAATAGCGTTGCGCTTTGCTAATCCACTATTTGAAAACCAGTGGAACAACCAATACATCGACTATGTTGAAATAAGCGTCGCTGAAGATGTGGGTATTGAAGGCCGCTGGGGGTATTTTGACCAAGCTGGCCAAATGCGCGACATGGTGCAAAACCATTTAATGCAGCTTTTGTGTTTAGTAGCTATGGATCCTCCATCACAACTTGACGCTAACAGCATACGTGACGAGAAAGTTAAGGTATTACGCGCTTTAAAACCCATCAAACAAGGTGAAATAAACGACCATCTCGTTTTAGGCCAATATACTGATGGTCAGTTCAAGCAGCAGGACGCCCCTGGATACTTAAATGAACCAGATGCAAATACCAACAGCAATACAGAAACCTTTATTGCCTTGCGTGCAGAAATATCTAATTGGCGCTGGACTGGCACACCTTTCTACTTAAGGACAGGTAAGCGTATGGAAAGCAAAGTGACTGAGATTATCATTCACTACAAAGCCAACAGCCATTATATCTTTAACCAAGATCAAGCCCAACTTGCCAAAAATAGGCTCGTCATTCGCTTACAACCTTCTGAAAGCATTGCCTTACAAGTACTCACCAAAGAGCAGGGCATAGACACAGGCATGCTTTTGCGACGTGACCCACTGCAGCTAAACTTGGCGCAAACACAAACTAACGCTCGCATTCCAGATGCCTATGAGCGGCTCTTGCTAGAGGCCATCAAAGGCAACCAAAGCCTATTTGTCAGACGCGACGAAGTAGAAATGTCTTGGCAATGGTGTGATCAAGTAAGACACAGCTGGCAATCTGAAAACAAAGCCTTGGCGCCCTACCCTGTAGGCAGCAGTGGCCCCAAAGAAGCGCAAGATATGATTCAAATGTATGGACACCATTGGTATGAAGACTGTAATGAAAACGAATAAACCACAAGGCCTAGGCCCTGCCATGCAGTGGCTAGAAAGCACATCAGCCCAAACCCTTGCCGCAATGCTTGCTACAACCATTGCAGACCAATTACGCACAGCCTTAGAGCAAAGGCCTAGAGCTAGTTTAGCCGTCTCTGGTGGGCGTACGCCTAAATCGATGTTGCAGCAATTAAGTCAGCAAAAGCTGGACTGGCATCGGGTAGACATCACCCTTGCAGATGAGCGCTGGGTGCCTGAGGACGACAGCGCCAGTAACACGGCGCTAATTAGAGCTTGGCTATTGCAAAATGATGCATCTGAAGCTACTTTTTACCCCATTTATACGGGTGAAAAAACTGCGCATGAAGGTCAAAAACAATGCCAGCAAACACTTTCACCCATGCACTTTCCACTTGATGTGTTAGTACTGGGTATGGGTAACGATGGGCACACAGCTTCTTTATTTCCTTTGTGTCCCGCCTTAGCTGAAGCACTTAGCTCACAAGACATTTGTATTGCTACTTGCGCGCCAGTAGAACCTACTGATCGTATGACCTTAACAGCCAATACATTACAACTTGCAAAAAACACACATTTACATATTGAAGGCAGTGGCAAACTCCAGGTGCTAGCGCAGGCTATGGATCTAAAAGATCCGTTGCAGATGCCCGTTTATACCTTCTTTCAAAAACCCCTTTCTATCCATTGGTGCCCATAGATGACCAGTTCAATTACCACTCAGATGCAAAAAAACACCCAAAAATTAGACCTTATATGTGCCTCTGCACCTGTAATTCCAGTACTAACCTTAAACAATGCTGAGCAAGCTATAGGCATTGGCAAGGCTTTAGTGGATGGTGGCTTAGTTGTTTTAGAAATCACTTTGCGAAGCGAGTACGGCTTAACAGCCATCAAACAACTTAAACAAGCTTTACCCAATGCCATTATTGGAGCAGGCACAGTGATTACGCCACAGCAATATGAAGCGTGTGTGGAAGCGGGGGCTGACTTTATTGTAAGCCCAGGTTTTACTGACCCACTGTTAAACTATGGCAGCCAAAGCACGGTGCCTTTACTGCCTGGTATCGGCAGCGTGAGTGAAGCGATGCAAGCGATGGCACTAGGTTATCGCAGGTTTAAACTATTTCCTGCAGCAGTGGTAGGCGGGGTAGATTTTTTAAAAGCCATTGGTGGCCCAATTAGCGAATTGAAGTTCTGCCCAACTGGAGGCATCAAGCCAAGCAATGCGGCCGAGTATTTAGCGCTAAAAAACGTGATGTGTGTAGGCGGAACATGGCTAACACCTGCTGATGCCATAGAACGCGCAGACTGGCAAGCCATAGAAGATCTAGCCAAAAAGGCCTGTGCCCTAGCCCCATCTAAGGGCTTATAAAGCAAAAAAAGCCCTTTAAGCGTTTAAACTTAAAGGGCTCAATTACCGCATTTTAACAATAAGCTCTCATAAAAAAAGCTTCATAAAAATCTCTAATTGCGAGAGCCCTTAAAATAGTCAATCAACGCGTTAGTAGAGTCATCATGCTGATGCCCAGCTTCGCCTTCAATTTCCTCTAATATTCCCTTAGCTAAAGTCTTACCTAGCTCAACGCCCCATTGGTCAAAAGAACACAGATCCCAAATCACACCTTGGGCAAATATTTTGTGCTCATAAAGCGCAATCAATGAGCCTAAGTTTCGTGGGCTTATCTGCTTAAGCAACAAGGTGTTACTTGGCCGATTACCTTGGTGGACCTTATGGGGTAACAATTTTTCAAGCTCTTGTGAATCTAATCCTTGAGCCTCTAACTGACTTCTGACTTCCTCAGCACTAATGCCATTCATCAGCGCTTCAGTTTGAGCAAAAAAGTTAGCCATTAGGTTTTCGTGATGGCCTTTAACAGGGGTAGAGCTGGCTAGTGAACCGATAAAGTCAGCCGGAACAATGACATTACCTTGATGTAGCAATTGGTAAAAAGCATGTTGCCCATCGATACCCAACTGCCCCCACACAACAGATGCCGTTGGGTAAGCCACTTGATTGCCTTGACGATCCACATGCTTACCGTTACTTTCCATATCAGCCTGCTGAATATAGTTAGTGAAGCTTTCTAAGGGTTGGTCGTAAGGTAAAATAACGTGGCTTTGCGCGCCATGCAGCAGGCCATTCCATATGCCCACCAATGCCATAATAGTTGGCATGTTTTTTTGTGCTGGGGCGTCTCTAAAATGAAGATCCATGTCATGAGCACCCGTTAATAGCTGCTCAAACTTATCAAATCCTAGGTATAGCGCGATCGGCAAACCAATAGCTGACCAAATAGAATATCGACCACCGACCCAATCCCACATGGAAAATCTAAAGCCTTGATCAATACCAAATTCTTGTACTGCCTCAGTGTTAGATGACACGGCCACAAAGTGCTGCTGTACCGCACGCTCGTCAAATGCCGAAGCCATCAACCAATTACGCGCAGTTTGAGCATTGGTCATGGTTTCACTAGTGGTGAAGGTTTTAGAGGCTACTACAAATAACACTTGTTCCGCATTTAAAGGGCGCAAGATTTCAGCAATTTCTACACCATCTACGTTGGATATAAAATGCACACGTATAGTAGAGTCAGCATAAGAACGCAGTGCTTGAGTTACCATTTTTGGTCCCAAGTTAGAGCCACCGATACCAATGTTAACCACATCAGTGATGCGCTTTCCAGAATAGCCAAGCCATTCGCCGCTGCGTACTTTTTCAACAAATTTACGCATATGAGTCAGTTCGTCGTTGATCATATCCATCACGTTAGTTTGATCAACGTATACTGGGGAATTGCTACGATTACGCAAAGCAGTGTGCAGTACCGCTCTGTCTTCAGTGATGTTAATCTTTGCGCCTCGGTACATGCTCTCTATGGAGGAGCTTAGGCCCATGTCTTGCGCTAAGCCAAACAACGAATCCATTATTTCAGGCGTCAAACAGTTTTTGGAGTAGTCTAATAATAAGTTAGGTAATTCAATTGAGTAGGTCTCGAACCGATTGCCCTCTTTGGCAAATAGTTCACGCAAATGGGTACTACGGTGCTGCACTGCCAACTGTTGCAATTTTTGCCAGTGTTTAGATTTTTCAAGCTGTAACATTATGTCTCCGTGACTCGTTAACGAGTGCTATAACGGCGCCTTGTAGGCCCGGTTGCTCTGCAATGCAGAGGTAAATAGGTATCTGTTGAAGGTAAGCAGAGGTTCGGCCTTTATTAGTAAAGCTTTGAATAAAACCACTACTTAGTAAAAATTTTTGCATACGCGGCAAAATGCCGCCGGTTAAATAAACGCCGCCTACCGCGCCAAAGGCTAAGGCTTCATTCGCCACTGCATTGCCAAGCATTTCACAAAAAATACACAGTGTTTGATAGGCCAACTCATCAGGTGAAACTAGCTGAGCTTGTTGTAAAATATCTGCAGGGTGACTTAAGCTAGGCTCCATGGATTTAATGTGGGCCACAGCACGGTATAAATCCATCATGCCAGAACCTGATAATAAACGCTCTGTAGACACATGCTCATATTCACGCCACATATACTCAAGCACTTGCAGCTGCAGCTTATTGGTTGGCGCAAAGCCTACATGGCCGCCCTCGCCCATGACCGGCAGCCAACCACTATCATGCGCAATCAGTCCTGCCACACCTATGCCGGTGCCTGGCCCCATCACCAAACGATTACCTTGTGATACAGCCTGTCCTTGCTTCACTAGAAGTAGATCTTTGGTGGTGATTTTTGACATTGCCCATGCTTGAGCAGTGAAGTCATTAACCCACAAAGCATGAATTCCAAGGGTCTCATTAACTTTTTCTTTATTAACATGCCAGTGGTTGTTGGCTAAGGAAAATTGCGGCAAATGCACCGTACCGGCAATAGCAATACAAGCTTTGCTAATTAAGCCTGCAGCTTTGGTGCTAGCAAGATATGCAGATACAGCTGCTTCTAAGCTGGGGTAATCTGCACAAGGTAGCACCATGATATTCTGCAAATCAGGCAAATCAACTTGTGTTAAAGCAAACCGCGCATTAGTGGCGCCAACATCGGCGACTAAATTGTATTTAGGCATAGGTACTCATCACTTTGTCATCAACGTACATAATTACACACACGTACTAGCGCCTAATTCAGCAGCACTAACCTGCGAACGCATGCTAGCAAATAACTCACGGCCCATGCCTACAGTTACGCCTTTTTTATGTACAGCTTGAGTTCTTTTATCTAAGGTTGAAGCATCTACCATAAGCTCTAGGCTGCCACTGTGGCAATCTAGTTTTAATACATCGCCATTTTCTATCTTACCAATAACGCCACCTGCTTTTGCTTCTGGATACACATGAATAGCAGCTGGCACTTTACCTGATGCACCAGACATACGTCCGTCTGTCACTAGCGCCACCTTAAAGCCACGGTCTTGTAGCACCCCTAAGTAAGGCGTTAACTTGTGTAACTCTGGCATGCCGCAGGCTTGTGGCCCTTGAAACCTAAGCACTGCAATAAAGTCTTCTTCTAGAAGACCTTGCTTAAATGCATCTTCAAATTCAAACTGACTATCAAATACTTTGGCGGGCGCTTCTACCAACCAGTGCTGCGTTTTAACTGCTGACACTTTAGCGACGCCACGACCTAAATTACCCGCTAATCTTACTAAACCACCTGTAGGAGAAAAAGGTTGGTCGGCAGATCTTAATACATCGGTGTCTGCACTAGTTTCTGGGGCAGCTTGCCACACCAGCTTACCGTCTTTTAGCTTAGGTTCTTGGCAGTAGCGGCTAAGGCCATGGCCCATCACTGTTTCTACATCTTCATGTAACAAACCATGGGCTAATAAAGTTTGCACCAAATAAGGCACACCACCTGCCGCATGGAAGACATTAATATCTGCTTCACCGTTTGGATAAATACGTGTAAGACTAGGCACTACAGTAGATAACTTATCAAAATCGTCCCAGTTGATAATAATACCCGCAGCTCTTGCGATCGCAATCAAATGGATTGTGTGGTTTGTAGACCCGCCGGTAGTCAGCAGGGCTACAATGGCATTAACAATGGTTTTTTCTGACACGATTTGAGCTAAATTTTGCTTTGCCGAAGGGTGAGTAAGTTTAACGGCTTGCTGGGCTGCTGCAACGGTAAGTGTGTCTCTCATGGTACCATCTGGCGCCACAAATGATGAGCCTGGCAAATGCAACCCCATGACTTCCATTAACAACTGGTTACTATTAGCCGTGCCGTAAAAAGTGCAAGTACCCGCACTATGATAAGAAGCTGATTCACACGCTAACAGCTCATCACGCCCCACTTTACCTTCCGCATACAACTGGCGAATGCGCGCTTTTTCGGCGTTTGGCAAACCCGATGGCATAGGACCTGCTGGCACAAACACCACTGGCAAATGGCCAAAGGTTAAAGCGCCAATCAACAGCCCTGGTACAATTTTGTCACATACACCTAAACACAGAACGGCATCAAACATATTGTGTGATAAAGCCACGGCTGTCGACATGGATATTACATCACGGCTAAACAGGCTTAGCTCCATGCCTGGCTGGCCTTGGGTGACACCGTCACACATAGCCGGTACTCCACCAGCAAATTGTGCAACGCTGCCCATGTCTCTAACGGCTTGTTTGATCAATTGTGGGTAGTTTTCAAATGGCTGATGAGCAGAGAGCATGTCGTTATAAGACGACACTATAGCCACATCAGCACTGTCCATCATAGTCAGTCGGTCTTTTTCATCCTGAGAGCAAGCTGCAAAACCGTGCGCCAAGTTGCCACATGATAGGGTTGAACGACTAACTCTGCCGCCTTTAGCAGCATCTATATTTGCTAGATAGTCACCCCTAGCTTTCTTACTACGTTCAATAATGTCTTGAGTAACCTGAGCAACAACCTGCTTCATAACAACACCTTTATGCATACATTTCAGTAATATTAACAAATTACCGCTTATTATAAAACCTATTAGGCGTATAAATATTTGATATACCACCAATATGTAGGTAATATTACTAACATATAGATTCTACAGGAAAATCAAAATGACTATTCGCATCGCTATAAATGGCTTCGGCCGCATCGGACGTAATGTTGTTCGCGCCTTATATGAAAAACAAGCATCAAGCCCATACGCTGCATTAGAAATAGTAGCGATTAATGATTTAGGTCCAGCCAAAACTAATGCTCACTTGCTTGAATTTGATAGTGTGCATGGCCGCTTTAACGGCACGGTAACCCATGATGATGAGCACTTATTCATTAACGGTGACAGCGTCAAACTTCTCCAACAGCGCGATCCAAGCAAACTACCTTGGGCCCAGTTGAATATTGACTTGGTACTTGAATGCACTGGCCTGTTCACCAAACGTGACCAATGCCAAGCTCATATTGATGCGGGCGCAAGCAAAGTCATAGTATCAGCACCTGGCACAAATCTAGATGCTACTATTGTGTATGGCGTGAATCACCAAACCCTAACAGGTAATGAGCGCATTATTTCAAACGCATCGTGCACCACGAACTGCTTAGCACCCATGGCCAAAATACTTAATGACGCTTTTGGTATCGAGCAAGGGCAAATGACGACCATTCACTCTTATACCAATGACCAGTTGCTGACTGACGGTATGCATGCAGACCTTTATCGTGCCCGCTCTGCAACTCAATCGATGATCCCTACCAAAACGGGCGCTGCAGCTGCAGTAGGCTTAGTGCTTCCAGAGCTAGCTGGACGATTGAATGGCATGGCTATGCGCGTGCCAACGATCAACGTGTCTGTTGTCGATCTTACCTTTATCAGCAGCGTTGATACCGACGCACAAGCGGTGAACAAAGCAATCCATGACGCCATTTCGAACAACCCAGATTTGGGTCATGTTATGGAATATGTCAACAAGCCTTTGGTCTCTGTAGATTTCAATCACAGCTCAAAGTCTTCGTGTTTTGACAGTAGCCAAACTTGCGTACAAGGCAAATTAGTCAAGGTAATGTCATGGTATGATAACGAGTGGGGATTCTGTAACAGAATGTTAGACACAAGCTTAGCGTTAATGGCTCGTTAAGAGCAAATTAAGGGCTTGTTGATTTAATAATTTGATATAATATCAGCCAAAATTGCACACTATAAAGGATATAAAAAACCTACCATGAATTTAAGACGTACAAAAATTGTCGCCACATTAGGCCCCGCTACGAGTAGCCCAGAAGCACTTGAAAGCATTATTGCAGCAGGTACCGATGTAGTACGCCTTAACTTCTCACACGGCAGCGCTGAAGATCATAAACAACGCGCACAAACAGTGCTTGAAGCCGCAGCAAAGGTAGGTCGCCACGTAGCCATTTTGGCAGATTTGCAAGGGCCTAAAGTACGGATCGCGCGATTTATAAACAACAAAGTACAACTAAGCAATGGTCAACACTTTACCCTTGATCCAAGCATGGACCTAGAGGCTGGTACCGATCAAGCTGTAGGGTTAGATTTTCCAGAGCTAGGCAAAGATCTGCATCAAGGTGATATTTTGCTGTTAGATGATGGCCGTATCGTGCTTAAGGTTGTTAGGGTAGAAGAAAACAAGGTATACACCACCGTAGAAGTAGGCGGGCCCCTTTCTAATAACAAAGGCATCAACCTACAAGGTGGTGGCTTATCAGCCCCTGCCCTTACCGACAAAGACCGTGCAGACCTTATTACTGCAGCAGAAATTGGTGCAGACTACATTGCCATTTCGTTCGTCAGAAATGCTGGAGATATGCACGAAGCACGCGCTTTACTAGAAAAAGCCAACAGCAATGCAGGCTTGATTGCTAAAATTGAACGTGCCGAAGCGATTGAAACCGAAACACTTAAAGGCATCATCCAAGCCTCAGAAGGCATCATGGTTGCCCGTGGTGACTTGGCTGTAGAGATTGGCGATGCTATGTTGGTGGGCGTGCAAAAAGACATCATCAAGCACACCCGAAAGCTAAACCGAATTGTTATCACGGCAACGCAGATGATGGAGTCGATGATTACCAGCCCCATGCCTACCCGTGCTGAAGTGTCCGATGTGGCTAACGCAGTAATGGATGGCACCGACGCCGTGATGCTGTCCGCCGAAACTGCCGTAGGTGATTATCCTGCTCAAACAGTAGAAGCGATGGCTAGAGTGTGTCTAGGTGCTGAGCAGCACAGAAATGCACATAAGTCTTCTCACAGGCTAGATATTGCCGTGCACAGCATCTATGAAAGCGTGGCCTTAAGCGCCATGTACGCTGCTAACCACTTGGATGGTGTAAAAGCTATTATTTGTATGACGCAAAGGGGCAAAACGCCATTAGTAATGTCCCGCATTAGCTCAGGTATACCTATCTTTGCCTTTACCTCTCATGCAGAAACCCAGCGTCGTGTTTGCCTATACCGGGGCGTGCTCACGCACCCATTTGACTCAAAAGTCATTGATAACGATCAAATAAACCACGTGGCGGTAGAGCAGCTAAAAAGCTTAGGTGTCGTGCAAGACGGTGACATAGTGCTTATTACTAAAGGTGACTATGTTAAAGCTCACGGCGGCACCAACACACTAAAAGTAGTGCGTGTTGGTGATTTGATTCAATAACACAGCAACGAGCTAAATAGCTACGATGTTATTTAACTAAGCGCTGGCAACTCCAGCGCTTAGTCGTTCAACCGAAAAGCCACAAACAAAGGTCTTCCCTGGCGTACAATACGCAAAGAAATAGATCGGTTGTTGGGTAAAACCTTTACCAGCTTAGCAAACTGCTCCACACCAGAAATGCGTTGATTAGCAATACTTGTGATCACATCACCAACTTGCAAACCAAGCTCCGCAGCCACTCCTGCGTCCACTTCTGTAATATCTATACCATTACGAATACGCCACTTCTGCGCCTTTTCTGGCGCCAAGGCAGCAACACGCGCACCGATACGTTCAACATATCGACTTTTATCTACTTCACCTAAAGCACTGAGTTTGTTTTTCGGCAGATGCCCAATCACTACGTCCACATCAATCAGCTCACCATCTCTGACCACCTTAATAATCGCAGTGCTTTGAGGCGCTATCGCACCTACAAAGTGAGCCACTTGCGCTGACATAACAATTTCATGCCCATCAATCTGGGTAATCACATCGCCGGTTTGCAAGCCCGCTGCCAACGCTGGGCTATTTTCTAGCACTTGGGAGATTAATGCACCCGAAGCCTTATCCAAACCAAAAGATTCTGCAAGGTCTTGACTAATTTCTTGAATCTGTACACCCAGCCAACCTCGCGCTACCTGACCTGTTTCTTGGAGCTGTTTGGCAACGTTAATGGCAGTATTACTAGGAATAGCAAAGCTCACACCCATAAAACCACCTGAACGGGTGTAGATTTGAGAGTTAATACCAACGACCTCGCCATCCAAATTGAATAACGGCCCTCCTGAATTACCTGGATTTATAGCCACGTCTGTTTGAATAAAAGGCACATAAGTTTCTGAACGAAGACCTCTCCCTTTAGCACTTACAATACCTGCAGTGGCCGAATAATCAAAACCAAATGGAGACCCAATAGCCAGTACCCACTCACCCACTTTTAACTGATCTGAATCTGCCATGGTAAGAAACGGCAGCCCTTGTGCTTCAATTTTCACTAAAGCTAAATCAGAACGCGGGTCACTCCCCACAACCTGTGCTTCCATTTCACGACGGTCACCTAAAGCAACGATTATTTTTTCAGCCCCCTCAACCACGTGATCGTTGGTGAGAATATAACCATCTTCACTGATTAAAAAGCCTGAACCTGTGGATTGGGCCTGAGGCACACGTCTTTGCTTTGGCGGCTGGGAGGGCTGCTGAGGGGACCTTGGGGCAAAAAAATCTTTGAATATTTCAGGCACTTGAGATTGATTGCCCGTAAAGTTGCCAGAGCTACTGCGCACAGTACTAATATTAACCACAGCAGGAGCAGCTTTTTCAACAAGCACTGTAAAATCTGGGAATTGCTGGGCTTGTGAAAGGCTTGACCACAAGATGGAGAGCAACAACAAAGCACTCAGTTTGTAGTTTAAGGTGAAGTTTTTATTCATGATGTGTCTCCAGCTATTCATATGGCAACAATATGCTAGTTAGCATCATACGGCAGTTTGAAGACATCACGGTGAGAATAGGCTGCATTTACTAAAAATTTTCAAAGCTTTGCAGAAGACTGTGAAGATATGCCAGAATTTTTATCAATCTACAAAACTAGTCTGCCCTAAAATGAAGCACTTGCACCTGAACATTTTTTTGCTGACGCAAAATAACCGGCTGCCATTGATTAGAGTTGGTCACAGCATCACTTTGGCTGTACCAACGCAGCAGCAACAAACCAAAGCCTAATCCAAACACGGCTACAATCACTGTAGCTGGCTCAGAAAGCCTCAACCACCCAGCCATGAGAGCAAACCCAAGCATAGTCACTAAAGGCATAGCGAAGGTTAACAAACTCGCCTTAATAAAGGCGTTTTGGGGGATACCAAGAATGACTTCATCACCTACACTTAAGGGCATTTCGTCAGGTATAGGCAGCTGGATACGTGAGCGTTTACAATCGGTCGCTTGGTTCATGAGTCGTTGGCCACAGCCACTTTTCATGCTGCAAGATTTACAAGTGCTCAGGCGAATGGTGTCAAGCCATACTGAGCTTTGATCTATGGCATGGACGTGAGCAACTTGCTCAATCATGGACTCTGTATTTAACATGGCACAACCCTACAGCCTTAACAGACGCTTATTGGGCTGATAAGGATACCACAGAGCTAGCCACTTGCTTACCTTGCGCTAGGCTTAATTGGCCCACTAAGGTGATAAACATAGGCTTGCCATTGTGCATAATAGATTGACCTAAAACCAGGTTGGAACCTGAAAAGGCATGGCCTTCAGCAATGGTGCGTCCATTTAATGCTTCAACGTAAAGTGTGAAGTTATCAATACCGTCACTATAGGTAAGCACTTCTCTTACCTCTTTGTTTGAGGTATCTAAGCTGCGTTGGGTTAAGACAAAACCGATAGGTAAATGTGCAGCAGAGTAAGTCGCATCAGCTGCATTAGTGGCTTCTATAGGAGCAGGTAAGCGAATAATGTCATTCAGATTATCTGCACTTGCAGCAGCGGTAGCCGTACTAAATAAGGCAATGCTGTTATTGCTGTTTCTTGGTTCTAACAACACAACGCCTTGCTGAGCAGGAATCACTTGTGGCACAGCAGACACACCGATACGCTGGGCGCCAAGCACCATAACCATAGTGACACTTGCCGCCACAGCCAAACCTGCAACAGGCTGCCAAAAGCGATCAAAGTAACTTATTTTAGATACGTTGCTCGCAGGCACAGCAATAGGTTCTTGTGCGTAGCTTGGCTCTGCAGCAATCGCTTGACGCACCCGGTCTGACAAATCTAATGATAAAGAAGCTATGTTTGCTTCACGCTTTAGTGCAGCGCTGGCTAGCTGGTAGCGAGCCCATTGTAGTCTTACTTGCTCATCACGCTCACTCGCTTTAAGTACGCGCTGAAGCTCTAGCGGCTGGGCCACATCATCCATCACAGCAGACAATGATTCGGGCACTGATTGTGAATCATTATTGAGGGGGTATTGTGTTTGTGTTGCTGCCAAAATATCGCTTCCTAAATTTTACTTACGGGATTTGGACGTCAAAAAGGTGATTTGGTTCAATTTTTTTCAAAGGGAATAAAACAAACTAATCACGATCCATGAGTTTCGCCACTTCTTTATCAATTGCATCACGAGCTCTAAATATGCGCGAACGCACAGTACCTACTGGGCAGTCCATTACTTGTGCAATTTCTTCGTAGCTCATACCTTCAAATTCTCTCAATGTGAGGGCAGTCTTAAGGTCATCTGGCAACTTGTCTAAGGTGGCAAAAACCTTATCTTGAAGTTGATCACGAGCCATCAAATTTTCGGGTGTGTCTACATCTGCCATGACGTCTGCACTGCCATAGTCACCATATTCATTGGCTTGAACATCCACATCTGGTGGTCTACGACTGCGAGATACTAAATGGTTTTTTGCCGTGTTAATGGCAATACGGTACAGCCATGTATAAAACTGGCTATCTCCCCGAAAATTCGCCAACGCACGGTAGGCTTTAATAAATGCCTCTTGGCTGACGTCCATGGCTTCATGATGGTCTTTCACATAACGACCCACTAAACTGATGATTTTGTGCTGGTACTTAAGCACCAGTAAATCAAAGGCACGCTTATCCCCAGCCTGCACTCGCTCTACAAGCTGTTGGTCCGATGAGGACGGCGTTGATGGTGCCTTGTCAGTAGGCATTTAGATTTCCTTATCGAGATTGTAGTAGGTAAACAATGAATCCACACTAATAATTAAACAGCCCAATAAGAGTACAACAGATTAGGCCCACAGGCACTATGTTCGAATAAATTCTATCTACTTTACAAGCAGATGACATTGCAGCGTTCCACCTTGAGCTTGTCCAAGCTATAATAAATCACTTTAGCGAATGACAACGACAACCCTATGCAACAAGACTTTCAATACGACGTGCTTATTATAGGCTCTGGCGCTGCTGGGCTTAGTTTGGGTTTAAAATTAGCAGCAACTCGCAAGGTCGCTGTGATCAGCAAAAACGAACTTAATGCGGGTGCGTCCGGTTGGGCGCAAGGTGGAATTGCAGCAGTGCTTGATCAACAAGACCGCGTCGATAATCACATACAAGACACATTAATCGCAGGGGCTCATCTTGGTAATCCACAAGCCATCCAATTTACCGTAGAGCAAGCCAAAGCCAGTATAGACTGGCTTATTGGTCAGCGCGTGCCCTTTACACAAGACGAGGCAGACCCTACAGGCTACCACCTAACCCAAGAAGGTGGTCATAGCCACAGGCGCATCATTCATGCGGCAGACTGGACTGGCCGTGCCGTCACCACAACCTTGCTAGAACGAGCGACTGAAGCCAAAAATTTAGATTTGTTATCGCACCAGGTGGCTGTTGATTTAATTACCAATGCAAAACTAGGCCTGCCTGGCAACCGCTGTGTGGGTGCCTACGTTTTGAATCAACAAACAGGTCACGTCAATACATTTAAAGCGCCGTGTGTGATCTTAGCTACAGGCGGTGCCAGTAAAGTATACCTTTATACTAGTAATCCTGATGGATCATCTGGGGACGGCATAGCCATGGCTTGGCGTGCCGGTTGCCGTGTCGCTAATATGGAGTTTAACCAGTTCCATCCTACGTGCTTATATCACTCACAAGCCAAATCATTTTTGATCACTGAAGCTATTCGTGGCGAAGGTGGCAAGTTAGTATTGGCTAACGGCGAGCCGTTTATGCAACGTTTTGATGAGCGTTTAGAGCTAGCCCCACGAGATATCGTGGCCCGCGCCATAGACCATGAAATGAAACGACTTGGCGATGACTGCGTTTATTTAGACATTAGTCATCGTGGACGCGAGTTTATCCAATCTCATTTTCCCAACATATACCAACGCTGCATGGAGCTAGGGATAGATATCGCCAAAGAGCCTATACCAGTGGTGCCTGCTGCACACTATACCTGTGGCGGCATTATTACCAACCAAGATGGCATGACCGACATAGAAGGGCTATACGCCGTTGGTGAAACCGCCTTCACAGGCTTACATGGCGCTAATCGGTTGGCAAGTAACTCATTATTAGAATGTTTCGTATATGGCCATGCTGCAGCTAAACACATCGAAAAGCATTGGCGCCAAAACCCACCCCAACACACGATTCCAACCTGGGATGAAAGCCAAGTAAAAGACTCCGATGAAGACGTGATCATCTCCCACAACTGGGACGAATTACGTCGCTTTATGTGGGATTACGTGGGCATAGTGCGCACCGATAAACGCTTAACGCGAGCCAAACACCGAGTGGAGCTTTTGCTGAGTGAAATCGATGAGTTTTACAGCAATTATCGGGTGAGTCCTGACCTTATAGAGTTACGTAATTTGGCCTTAGTGGCCTCACTTATTATTCATAGTGCTCAGCAACGCAAAGAAAGCCGCGGCTTACATTACACCTTAGATTATCCGCAGACTCTAAAAATAGCCCGCAACACGGTCATGACGCCTGCTAATTTTGATTGGCAGTAATCGTTTGGCTGTGCCAACGGCCAAACACTCTTAATTTGCGCAACATATCAGGCGGGGCGCTGTCAGCCATCATTGGCCACCAAAAGATTTTTCCATTTGCAAGTCTTATGTACAAGGTAATAAAAAAAGGATTAAAGGCTGATTTGGGCATGATTTGCCCACTCACCTGATCGCCGTTTTTTAGATAGCAACAAAAATCATCTGTAGTCCAGCTCACAGCCACTACACTGGTGCTAGATTTAAGTAAGGCCCAGCGCCAGGCCCAATACCCGCTAATGCCACAAGCCAACAACATATAAGCTAATGCTAACCAAAGGTCTGCAAATATACCCCAGCCACAAAGACTCAAGGCCAGCCCCACAACACTTGCCAGAAAAGCGAGATTGGATGAGCCTTTAAGCTGAAACTTGGCTCGACTTAGCATAGTCTTTAACCAACTTAACCATCGCGTCTAGATCAGCATCACCGCTTGTTCCGTGGCCCATAAACCAGGTAAATAGTTCTGGGTCTTGCTGGCCCAATAAGCGCACGTACGTTTGTTGCTCTTGGGCACTGATCAAAGGCAACACATTGGCTGCAAATGGCCCCAACAAAACATCTAATTCCAGCATGCCACGGCGGCTATGCCAAATCTGCCGCTTTAATTCTGTTTCATTCAACATTGAATTCCTCTGTCTTAACCCATACCATGTGTACATGGCGTAATTTTAGCGCAAACTGTCCCATTATGCCTGCTAGGCACCCTAATTTAGATTATTAACACCATGAAACAAACTTATTTTTGCCCGTTGGATCATTTTGGTAGCCTTAGCTTGTCTGGCCCAGATGCACAAAAATTTTTACAAGGCCAAATCACCAGCGACGTTAGCAAGGTGACCCAGTCTTTTGGCCAAGCGGGCGCCTACTGCACTCCAAAGGGCAATGTCGTTGCCAACTTTAACCTTGTCACACATGCTGACACCTTGCTCATGCATATGCCTATAAGCATGGTAGAAAGTGTGCACAAGGCGATGTCCAAGTACATTGTATTCTCTAAAGCCCATCTGCAAGATGCCAGTAATGACTGGAGTCGCTTTGAAGTGTGGGGGGATGACGCCATGGCATGCATTACTAATACATTCGGCTTCGCTCCTCAAGGGCAGCATGCATGCATACAAGATGTGAACTACCTAGTGTGGAGCCATGACGCCAACAATAACGAGTTTATTGTTTATTGTAGCCTTAGCCACAAAGCACAAATAATGTCCCAGCTTGAACAGCAAGCAAGTATAGCCGATAAGAGTGCGTGGGAAGCTAAGCAGATCAATAATGGGCTGGTATACGTAACGCCGCAAATTAGTGACAGCTATGTGCCACAAATGCTCAACTTACAAGCCACAGGCTCCATCGACTTTAAAAAGGGCTGCTACACTGGACAAGAAATTGTGGCTCGTATGCAGTATTTAGGCAAACTTAAGCGCCATCTATTGATAGGCCAAGTCACCACTCCTGTGGCTTTAGAAGTGGGCCAACAAATTGATGCATCCAAGCGAAAAAATGTCGGCCGCATCACCAGTGTTGCTTCCACAGGCGCTGA
Source organism: Oceanospirillaceae bacterium (assembly GCA_024686035.1). Lineage (GTDB taxonomy): Bacteria > Pseudomonadota > Gammaproteobacteria > Pseudomonadales > Balneatricaceae > Njordibacter. Next base: position 13,085 of record JAIBDW010000002.1, on the reverse strand, counting down.
TAGTTACGAGTTTACTGCAGTGGTCAATCGTACCGAAGCACAAGAAGATACGCTTCATCTGAATGAGCAAGATGGCGCCATCATTAATTTAATACCACTGCCTTATGAAATTGATCCACAAGTCTTTGAGCGCATTAAACTATAGTTAACGCCTTAGCGTTACAGTAACACAAATTGGCTAGGCTCTTCTAAAAATGGCGTGCGCTGCCAATCGATGGGGCTTTGGCCCTGCTGGGTTATATAGGCATTGGCCAAAGAGAAGTGAGCGCAGCCAAAAAAGCCTCGATACGCTGATAACGGAGAAGGATGTGCCGTTTCAAGCACGCAGTGTTTGCTTGCATCAATAAGACCAGCTTTGGCTTGGGCTGGCTTTCCCCACAACATAAACACCACCCCCTCACATTGCTGGCTGATTGCACTAATAACAGTATCCGTAAGGCATTCCCACCCTTTGCCTTGGTGAGCTCCTGCTTGACTATGCTCTACGGTGAGTACTGTGTTAAGCAACAAAACTCCTTGTTGGGCCCACTGGGTTAAGTCACCGTGGGAAGCTTGCTGCACATCTAAATCACGGGTGAGTTCTTTAAGGATATTGCGTAAAGAGGGTGGCGTTTTAATGCCCTGATTCACCGAAAAACTTAAGCCATGGGCTTGGGGCTGGCCTTGTTCAAAACCGTGATAGGGGTCTTGCCCTAAAATCACCACTTTAACGTCTTGAAGTGGGGTCAGTTTAAAGGCGTTAAACCAATCGCTTTGCTTGGGTAACAAAGCAATTTTTTGATCTAGTCTTTGTTGCAAAAAAGCCGCTAAGGCCTGAACTTCAGACTGCTTTAAACAAGGCTCTAGCACTTTAAGCCAGCTCTTATCGAGCTGGTGTAAGTGCGCATTGTTCCAAATGGACTCAGCCACTGGTTAACAGTTCTACTATTGAGCTTCAGGACGCATGTGTGGAAACAACAACACATCGCGAATAGACGGTGCATCTGTGAACAACATCACCAAACGGTCTATGCCAATGCCTTCACCTGCGGTGGGAGGCATGCCATATTCTAAGGCAGCGATATAGTCTGCATCGTAATGCATCGCTTCATCATCACCGGCATCTTTTTCGGCGACTTGAGCTAAGAAACGCTCGGCTTGGTCTTCGGCATCATTTAGTTCTGAGAAACCATTAGCTATCTCACGCCCACCTACAAAAAATTCAAACCGATCTGTAACAAACGGATCAAGGTCATTACGTCGTGCTAAAGGCGACACTTCTGCAGGGTATTGAGTGATAAAGGTAGGCTGATCTAAACGATCTTCTACTGTCTTTTCAAAGATCTCAATCTGCACCTTACCTAAACCATAATAAGGCTTAAGTGGAATACCTAGGCCTTCAGCAATAGCACGTGCACCGGCTTCATCACCTAACTGAGAAGCTTTAATGGTAGGGTTGTAATGTAAGATAGAATCAAACACCGAAATACGTTTAAACGGCTGGGCAAAATCATACTCGCTACCTTGGTAGGTGACTTTGCTATTACCCAATACAGATTCTGCAATGTGGCGCAACATCCCTTCTGTCAGATCCATCAGGTCACGAAAATCCGCATAAGACCAGTAGAACTCCAACATAGTGAATTCTGGATTATGGCGTGTAGACAAACCTTCGTTACGAAAGTTGCGGTTAATTTCAAACACACGCTCAAAACCACCTACCACTAAACGTTTAAGGTAAAGCTCTGGGGCAACACGTAAATACATGTCACGATCAAGCGCATTATGATGGGTGATAAATGGGCGGGCAGATGCGCCACCAGGAATCACTTGCATCATGGGCGTTTCTACTTCCATAAATTCCCGGGCAATTAAGTATTGACGAATGGCTTCTACCACGCGGGTTCTTATCACAAAAGTTTTGCGCGACTCGTCGTTTACAATAAGGTCTACATAACGCTTTCGATAACGCATTTCTTGGTCTGCAAGGCCATGGTGCTTATCAGGCAACGGGCGCAAAGCTTTGGTCAATAGTTGCGGATCTGACATATCCACAAACAGATCACCTTTGCCCGATTTTTGTAATACACCCACTACACCCACAATATCACCTAGATCCCAGGTTTTAAGCTCAGCTAGCTGTTCTGGTGTTAAGACTTTACGATTGACATAAAGCTGGATACGACCTGACACATCTTGGATTTCCATAAACGCGCCGCGATTACGGATGATACGTCCAGCCACCTTTACTGGCAGAGCCAATTCTTCTAACTCGGGTTTATCTTTTTCGCCGTGGGCATCTTGTAAATCTTGGGCGTAGCTGTCACGACGAAAGTCATTAGGAAAGGCATTTCCTGCTTCGCGGCGCTTGGCTAATTTGGCACGACGCTCCGCAATGAGTTTGTTGTCGTCTTGCATTAAACTTTCGTTAGTATCATTCATAGGTCTTGGTTCTACTATTGGGTAATGTGTTTACTACGTTTATAAACCAGCCTTTAGGCTGGCAACAATAAATTGGTCTAAATCGCCATCTAATACCTTATCACAACCACCGGTCTGTACGTTGGTGCGTAGGTCTTTAATGCGCTGATCATCAAGCACATAAGAGCGTATCTGACTGCCCCAACCAATATCAGATTTAGTGTCTTCTAGGGCTTGGGAGGCTTCTTGGCGCTTATGAATTTCTTGTTCATACAGTTTGGCACGCAATTGTTTCATGGCAGAGTCGCGGTTTTGATGTTGCGAGCGCTGATTTTGACATTGAACTACAATGCCAGACGGGCCATGCGTTAGTCGTACGGCAGAGTCGGTTTTATTAACATGCTGACCACCTGCACCACTGGCACGATAGGTATCTACACGCACATCTGATGGGTTAATTTCTATGTCAATGTCATCGTCAATTTCGGGGGACACAAATACTGAAGCAAACGAAGTATGGCGGCGACTACTAGAATCAAACGGGGATTTGCGCACCAAACGATGCACCCCTGTTTCAGTGCGCAACCAGCCAAAGGCATAATCGCCCTCAAAGCGTATGGTGGCACTTTTAATGCCAGCAACATCGCCATCACTGACTTCCATCAGCTCTACTTTAAAGCCTTTTTGCTCGCCCCAGCGCAAATACATGCGCAAAATCATACTCGCCCAGTCTTGGGCTTCGGTGCCACCAGAACCAGACTGAATATCCAAAAATGCAGCATTTGGATCCATTTCACCAGAAAACATGCGCCTAAATTCTAGCTTTTCTAAGCTTGTGGTAAGCGCATCAAGCTCTGATTGCACTTCAGTTAAGGTGTCTTCGTCGTTTTCCTCTACTGCCAAATCTAACAATTCGCGAGCATCAACTAAGCCCACATCCATAATGTCAATGGTATTCACTACGCCTTCAAGCATGGAGCGTTCTTTACCTAAGGCTTGAGCGCGATCTGCATCATTCCATACATCTGGCTGCTCTAACTCTCGCTCTACTTCGACTAAGCGCTCTTTTTTTCCAACATAGTCAAAGATACCCCCTAAGCACATGTGTGCGCTGCGCTAGGTCTTTCATGGCTAAGATATAAGGGTTTATTTCAAACATTAAGAGTTACCAAAAAATGGTGGTGCATAGGTGCATAAAATGAAGCCAGCATTATACCCGATAGAGGTTATTTTGGGCACCATTTCCCTTGGCCTTTCTAGGCTAAGTTATTGAGCAAGGTGCCAGCTACTTTTTGGCTGACTTCAAAGTGACGTTTAATGCTAGATTAAAAACGTGTGCTTTATTTCAAACATCGTCTAACATTAACCCAGAGATAAATAATATAGGATGTTGCATGCCAACTCATATAAACGCTTTGGGCCAGCCAATAGGTGCTCCACTACCCCACTGGCAACCATGCCAACTGCCCCCCAAGACAATAATAGTAGGCCTCCACTGCCGTTTGGAGCCACTTTACAGTGAGCAGCATAGTGACGATTTATGGCACGCCTTTAGCGCCGACAAAGAAGCGCGCATTTGGACCTATTTGCCTTATGGCCCCTTCACCACTAAAGCCCAACTAACCAAGTGGATAGAAAGCCATAACAACAGCCAAGATCCTTTGTTTTATGCCATTATTGCAACCAGTGCATCAGCCAATAAGGCCGTGGGCATAGCCAGCTACTTACGCATACAGCCCGCAGTAGGTTCGGTGGAAGTGGGACATATCAACTACTCCCCTGCCTTGCAACAAACCACGGCCGCCACCGAAGCGATGTATTTAATGATGAAGCAGGTTTTTGAACTGGGTTACAGGCGTTATGAATGGAAGTGTGACAATGAAAATCAAGGCTCTAAAAAAGCCTCTAAACGCTTAGGCTTTTGCTACGATGGACTCTTTAGACAAGCAAGTGTGTATAAAAATCGCAGCCGAGACACTGCATGGTTTTCGATTCTAGATAAGGACTGGCCTGCTCTCCAGGCAGAATACACCCGCTGGCTCTCGGCTGATAATTTTTCTAATGATGGTAAGCAACTAAGTAAATTAAGCCTATAAGCAGCATATATGCAACCTACCATCCCCATTTAACTCATGTATAATCGCGCTATGAAAATTCCAAAACGAATCCTTCCGCTGGTCGAAAATGGTTTAGTCGACGAAGTGCTCCGCGCCCTGATGAGCGGTAAAGAAGCCGATGTTTTTGTCGTGCGTTGCGGCTCTGAAATCCGCTGTGCAAAAATATATAAAGCGCCTGAAAAACGCGCATTCAAACAAGCAGTTACCTACCAAGAAGGGCGTAAAGTCCGCAACAGCCGCAGAACTCGTGCCATGGGTAAAGGCTCAAAATTTGGCCGCGAACAGCAAGAAGAAGTATGGCAAAGTGCCGAAGTCTTGGCACTCTACAAGCTAGCAGACATTGGTGTGCGTGTACCCAAGCCTTACGGCTGTTTTGACGGTGTATTATTAATGGAGCTCATCACCTATGATGATGGTGATGTGGCTCCTCGCCTAAATGATGTATCCATGACCCAAGAACAAGCCTTAGCAGACCATGAAACTTTGATGCATGACATTATGCGTATGTTATGTGCCGGGTTGGTCCATGGCGACCTTTCACCATTTAATGTACTTGTTGACGATCATGGGCCTGTCATCATAGACCTGCCACAAGCGGTGGATGCAGCCGCCAATAACAATGCCCAAAGTATGCATTTGCGAGATGTAAAAAATATCACCAACTACTATGCTCAATACGCCCCTTCGCTGCGCGACACCCGTTATGCTCCAGAAATGTGGTCCTTGTTTGAAGCTGGCAAGCTACATCCTGACACGCAACTCACGGGGCTATATGAAGAAGACACAGAATCCGCTGATGTGGATACTGTGCTAGAAGAAATAAAACAGGCATTTATTGAAGAACAAAATAGACTAGAGCGCATTAGAGAAGCTGATTCAGTGGATTAAACCCATTCAAATCAATCCTGGTTTGATGCTTGCTGGAGCGGCTTCTAAATCTGAAGATTAATAGTGGTCTCAATGCCTGTGTCTGATGTGATGTAAACCATCGACACTTTTTGGGCCTGTAACTTAGACATCCGGTTAAATAAACCATCATCGGCATTATCAGGATCGCCGGCCACATAAAACTGCGTTGTCAGCAGTTCAGCGCCTTCTTTTAAGACCTTTACATGGATATGAGGCGTGCGTCCTGGGTATTTTCCTGGTTTGATAGTGCGAAAACTATAGCTTCCATCATCACCTGTTATGTCATGGCCAAAGCCTTGAAAACCCTGATCGTATGGCACTTCACGTTCATCTCCAGGATGTAAGTATTTACCGTTTTGATCGCACTGCCAGATCTCTATTCGATGACCTACATGGGGGTTTCCCTCGCGATCAGTCACCCGACCCTTTAGAGTAATGATCTCACCTCCAGCCTGTTTGACCAATCCATCCACTTTAACTAGGTCGTTGTCTTCATCAGCCATTCGCATTTCGGCTGTGGGGTAAAACGGGCCCTCTGTGGCACTTGGTGTCAATCCAGCTGCAGCGTTCTTTTTCCAAAAAAAAGCACCTCCGGCAATCACTACAATACTTGCCAATAAGCCGCGGCGAGTAAAGGTTCTATTTCTCATAAGCAACACTTCCAATGGTTAGATTATCTAGGCAACAACATAGCTGGAAGTAGTATACTATTACAAGAACATTCGAGCAATCATAAATCAGCGAAGAATAAAGGAGGTACAGCCCCCTTTAGATATTTATAAAGCACCAGAAAGTTAATGCGTCAATGATTGAAATAGGGGTTTTTATTACAGCTGTGGTAACTATGTTAGGCCTGGATTTTTTGGTTAAAGTTGTTGATATTGGGCTGGCCGGCATGATCTTTGGTGGATTATTGATCGGCATATTACTTGCGGGAGTTTTATATTTAACGCTACCAAAAAAATTTCTTAAGTATTGGGAATGATTGGGCAGCGGCACTTATTGCCTAACTAAACTTAGCAAACTCTATTTTCGGACAACGATCCATCACCACAGTTATGCCAGCAGCTCTTACCATGGCTGCTGCGTCTGCATGGTAAATATCTAGCTGCATCCACATGACTTTAGCCCCTTTGGCAATCACTTCATCGGCCAAGGCCGGCATGGATTCACTGGATCTAAAACAATCCACCATGTCTATATCAAAAGGAATAGAGGCAAGGTTTGGGTAACAGGTTAAGCCTAATATTTGTTTGTGCTGGGGATGCACGGGGATAATTGAATAACCAAGCTTTTGCAAATATAGCGCCACTTGATGACTTGCGCGGTGTGGTTTGGGAGACAAGCCAACTATGGCGATGGTTTTTACCTGATCGCTAATACGTTTAATGTCATCAATAGTTAACCCGTCAATAGCCATAACTTACTCCCCGCTGTAGACACAACCAGAGGTACAGGTTTCTTTTAATTCCAAACGTGACAGCTGCGGTAACACTGGCTTTAGCATCTGCCAAATCCACTTCACCATCACTTCACTGGTCGGGTTTTCTAAACCTTCAATATCATTGAGATAGTGATGATCAAGCTGCTCATACAGTGGCTTAAATACCTGCTTAATATCACCAAAATCCATAATCCAGCCAGTGGTTTCTCCTACTGGGCCAGACACCACAATGCGCAAGGAAAATGTGTGCCCGTGCAGGCGACCACATTTGTGCCCTGCTGGCACGTTGGGTAAAAAGTGAGCTGAATCGAAGCTAAAATCTTTGTATATTTCCATTAGCGGATACCTGTAATTTTGTGAGTTTGCAAGCTTAAGCGCCACTGTGGGTGCTGCATACAATAATCGATGGTTTGTTGCACATAGTTGTCATCATCATTGGAAGTGGCAATATATGCTTTATCCAACGGTTGTAGATAATGGTTTTCAAAATCCCAATCTATAAACTTTTCTGGCATCGCATAGCGCTGCGGATACACTAGCTTTAGCTCGTGGCCTGTAGTTTGCACAATATTTGAGGTGCCTTTAGGGCTCACGCAAATCCAATCGATGCTCGCTGGCACTGGCAATGTGCCATTCGTTTCGATGGCTATTTCAAAGCCTTGGTCGTGTAGCTGATTCACCAACGCTTCATCCACCTGAAGCATAGGCTCGCCGCCTGTTAGAACCACCAAGGGGTGACCTGGCAGACCTTCTGGCCAACAGCTTTTTATGAGTTGCGCTAAATTTTGTGCAGTGTAGCGACCACCTAGAGTGCCGTCTACGCCGACAAAGTCTGTGTCGCAAAAATCACAAATGCTGGCCCCGCGGCGTGCCTCGCTGCCCGTCCAAAGGTTGCACCCTGCAAATCTACAAAACACCGCAGGCCTTCCGGCTTGGCGACCTTCGCCTTGCAATGTATAAAAAATCTCTTTCACAGAATACATATTATAACGACACGTAAGGCACGGGATCAGTGAGGCCAGCTTTGGCAAAGGCTTCTAAACGCTCCACACATGAGCCACATTTACCACAGGCTTTTTCTTGGCCTAGGTAACAGGTCCATGTTTGAGCATAATCTAAACCCATGTTTAAACCCGCCTCAAGAATAGCTAGCTTACTTTGGTGTAAAAATGGGCTAGTGATTTGCACATCATCGTAGTTCGCTATGGCAGACACCACATTCATCGCATCAACAAACTCTGGCCGACAATCTGGGTAGATGTCGTGATCGCCAGAATGTGCGCCGTAAAACACTTCGGTAGAACCAACGGAGACGGCATAGCCAATTGCCAAAGATAGCAAAATCATATTGCGGTTGGGCACCACAGTAGACTTCATGTTGTCTTGTTCGTATTCGCCTGTAGGAATATCTATATCTGTAGAAGTTAAAGAAGAGCCTTGCAACAGCTGGTTAATCTCGGTGATATCAACAAGCTTATGGGAAATACCTAAATCTGCACATACTTTCACCGCCACATCGAGCTCTTTACTGTGGCGCTGGCCGTAATTAAACGACACTGCGTGTACTTCATAACCTTGCTGCAAAGCCAAGTGGAGTACGGTGTAAGAGTCCATGCCACCAGAGTAAATGACAACGGCTTTGGACTTCTCTTTTAGCTTTTCGGATGGCGTGCCTGTTGAGTTCATGTGCGGCTAATCTACAATACAAATAATTAAGCCGCGCATTATACCTTAAGCTTGGTATTTACGCACTTTTAGCAAGCTTCGGTTGTGCCATTTCCTGCAAAATCCCCTGTACCCACAAAGGGCGATTAAGGGTATACAAATGCACTTGATTAAGCCCATGATTGGCTAGCTGCTCTATCTGAGTTAAGGCGATATCAATGGCAAGATTAAACTGATCACTAGTGTCACTTAAGTTTTCAAACTGAGCCACTATGGTGTCTGGCACAGTGGCTCCGCAGCGGGCTGAAAAACGTTGTACTGCCTGAATGTCATGAATAGGCATAATGCCAACGATAATTGGCACATCAACGGCTTGGGCTTGTAACTGGTCAGCAAAGCGCAACAATGAATCAGTGTCATAACAATACTGTGTCATAATTTGATTAGCTCCTGCCTCTACCTTAGTTTTTAAGTGCGTAAGGTCTGCCTTCGCACTGGTTGCTTCTGGGTGGGTTTCTGGATAGCCTGCCACAGAAATAGTACCCTCAAACCATCGCCTTAAACCTGCCACTAAGTCGGCGCCATATTGATAGCCTTGGGGATGGGAGACAAACTGCCCATTGGGGCCATCGCCTCTTAGGGCCACCAGGTGATCAATGCCCGCTTCGATGAAAGCCTGGGCTGCTTGATCAACTTCTGCCTTGCTGGCACCCACAGCAGTGATGTGGGCTGCCGGCACATGCCCAAGTTTTTGCAAACGTTGAATAGCAGTGTAGCTTTCTACTTGGCTTGAACCACCAGCACCGTATGTCATTGAACAGAATTCAGGCTTCCAAGATGCAAGGTCATGCAGGCATGTGTCCAATGCAAGATGACTCGCATTAGATTTAGGCGGAAAGAATTCAAAGGAATAACGACTGTTCAAAGCAAGCTCCGGTGTTTTTTACACTTTATAGAGCAAGGATTATGTCAGCTTTGAGTGTGCCGCTGGGTGAAAAAAATATGCCACAGGTGAATAGAATTCATGCTTTATCCTAGAGGGCAATAGACACCGCCATCACCAACAGCAGCAGCACCTCTGTCACTTCGATACTGGCACCAGCAGTGTCACCTGTCCAACCATCTATGCGCTGCATCATCAAAGCGCGCATCAAGATATATCCCAACGCGCTTATTGCCAACATAGATAATGCCAAAGTGATGGTTTGGGACAGCATTAATGCAACCAATACCGCTACCCAAAACCAAACCCAGTTAGCCTGAGCTTGGTTTTTTAGCACCCTACCCAAACCTTCACCTCTGACATACGGTGTATGCACAACTAACACCATGGCCTGCAACCTTGCCACTACTGGCACCAAAATAAGCATTAACCACCACGAGGGGGCATTGATTTGCGCATGTTGTAACACCTGGCTTAACGCTAGCCACTTAAGCAGTAGAAATAATACTAAAACCACCACAGCACTGGGGCCACACGTGGGGTCTTTCATCAAATCTAGGGTGCGCTGTTTATCGCCAAACCCGCCTAGCCATGCATCTGCGCTATCGGCTAGCCCGTCAAGGTGTAAACCACCGGTAATCCACACCCAAAGCACCAGTACTACAGCAGCTTGCAGCTGAGGATCCACGAAAATATCAAACTGATTAAGCGTAGTGGGCAAAACAGCCAAACAGCCGCCGATCACTGCACCTACCACAGGGTAATATAACAACGCTTTGCCTGACACTTGGGGTGTGGGCATGGTATTGGCAATAGAAAAAACTTTGTAAACAGGGATGCGAGTAAGAAACACAAAGGCCAAAACCAAAGCATGGTAGTGTTGCTTAAGCATTTCAAACATTCTCATGTGCACCAAAATCTAGGCTAATATGATAGTCAGGCTGGCCGTCTTGGTCTTCAAAACTTGCCAAATGCAAAGGCACCAGCGCCGCATAGGGGAGATTAAAATTAAATAAGCCCTTGGCATTCATGTGTAAAATAGAACCAAGCATGGCTCTAATCACACCACCATGGGTCACAATCAGCATATGCTCACAATTTAGCTTAATAGCGCCTTGAACATGCTCATGCAAAGCCTCCATGGCTCTAGTTTGTAACTGCAGTACCGTTTCGCCATTCGGCGCACAACTATGCATAGGATCATCCCAAAACTGGCTCACCAATTTTGGCTGCTCGCGCCATATTTTGGCACGAGACTGTCCATCCCAATCGCCAAATGACATTTCTTTAAAGCGTTTTTCTAGCTTCATTTCTGGGCCTAGCAACGCTGAAAATATAGCACAACGTTGTAAATCCGAGCTCACAAGATAATCTACAGGCAATTTAAACGTAGCAACGCTTTGATGCATTTGCTCTAGGCCTTTGTCAGTTAAAGCGACATCTGTATGGCCACGGTATATGTCATCTGATGTGGTTTTACCGTGACGCAATAAGCTAATTTTCATTTTAGGTAGATACCATTAAACAGACGATGGTGAAACCTGCGCTTCAGCAAATGTGGCCATTTCATTATGCGTAACACATGCACTTTTTAATATAGACAATGCCACACCAGCGCCACTGCCTTCACCTAGGCGCATGCCCAAATCAACAATAGTTTCAGCCCCTATTGATGCCATCATGGCCTTATGTCCAGGCTCTGCTGAGGCATGAGAAAAAAACATCCAGGCGGTAATTTCAGGCTTCATTTTAGTGGCCAAAATAGCCGCTGAGGTAGTAATAAAACCATCCACTAAAATGGCCATGCCCACCTGAGCTGCTCGTATATAAGCACCTGTCAATGCTGCTATTTCTAGCCCTCCTACATGGCGTAGCGCTTCTATTGGGCTGCTCATGGCTGCTTTATGTTTCAGCAATGCAGCTTCTATTACCTGACTCTTATGTGTCACACCTTGTGCATCTAAACCGGTGCCTGGACCTACCAACGCAGTGACACTTTGACCCGTGGCCCAAGCTGCTAAAGCCGTCGCAGCGGTGGTATTGGCAATGCCCATGTCACCGCCTATAAACAAAGTGGCGCCATTGCCTGCTGCACGATCCACTGCCGCTTTACCGGATGCCATGGCTTGGCTGAGCTGTTCCATTGTCATTGCCGCTTGTTGTGCAAAGTTTGATGTGCCTGGCATAATGGTGTTATCTACTATCTTGTCCATAGCACTCAGATCCACCACAGTGCCTAGATTGACGACCTCAAAAGCTGCATTGTTTTGACGGGCCAATGCACAGATTGCAGCCCCACCGCGAGAAAAATTCTTTATCATTTCTGCAGTCACTACTTGAGGAAATGCAGACACACCCTCAGCCGCTATACCATGGTCGCCAGCAAATACCACTACTTGAGCCTTATCTACACTAGGCTTTTGCACACCTTGCATAGCACAAAGCCTCACTGCCATAGTTTCCAAGCTACCCAAAGAACCTGGTGGTTTAGTCAGTTGTCCTTGGCGCTCTAGGCCTTGCTCTTTGGCTGTTAAGTTCAGTCCAGCTAGAGGTGCATTTATCCATTCAAGTGTCATAATCATTACATCTCGTTCAGTTACAGATTTTTTTTAAGGGTTAGTGAAATAATATAAACAAAGACAAAACCAAGTTTTTAAACTATTTTTTTAAGCTCAACGGCAATCCAGCTACGGCCAAAGTCACTTCATCACAAACTTGCGCTAAACGCTGGTTCATAAGGCCTGAATAATCTTGAAATTGGCGGCTTAACTCACCCAATGGCACGATGCCTGAGCCCACTTCGTTACTCACCAATATTAGATGATGACGTGTTTGGCCTACTTGGCTGACCAGTGCTTCCAACACTGAATCCATATCATCCTCTTCACCACATAAGTGGTTACTTAGCCATAGGGTTAGACAATCCACCAACACACAACAGGGGGTGTGATCGAGATCTGACAGCACTTGGCTTAGGGCTAATGGCTCTTCCACAAGCCCCCACACACTTGGCCTGCGCTCCTTATGAATAGCCACGCGGGCTGCCATACTGCCTGGTTCATTGCGCTTGCTTACCTGCGCCGTAGCTACATAGACGACGTGTAAACCGCTGTTCTTTGCCGCTTGCTCCGCTAGGCTACTTTTGCCTGATCGAGCGCCGCCTAAAAACAGTTGTCGAAAGGGTGTCAAGGACGTCATAACAAGGTGCTCTGATGCTTAGCGTTAAATATATGCATAGTTTATAGCGTTCCTTTGCCCTTTAATACTCAAAAGCGACTAGGATATTTCAATCTTCAAATATACGCCTTGTTCACCACTTCAGCGATAGGTAAACTGCGGTATACATTGAGCGCAGCACAAACACAGCGGTAAAACCTAGATTATGAAAAAACCTATTAGTGACGAAAAACACCAACAGCGCATGAGCAAAGTAAAGCAGCAAATCGACAAAAAAATTGCCAAGGCTGACAAAGAACAAGGCGTATCAGTATTGCTCACTGGCAACGGCAAAGGTAAAAGTAGCTCGGCTTTTGGCATGCTTGGTCGCAGTTTAGGTTATGGTCACAAATGCGCCGTAGTGCAGTTTATAAAGGGCGACTGGGAATGT
>JAIBDW010000081.1 GCA_024686035.1 Oceanospirillaceae bacterium | reverse complement strand
TGAAGTATATCGTGCCGGTCAGTTTTTTCAGTACTACGCAGCTGAAGTATTACGCCAAATGGGTGAGAATGCAGACTCAGTGCGCCCAGGTGTTGAAATTGACCTGCGTCGTGAGCCCATGGGTGTTGTGACTGTAATCAGCCCTTGGAATTTCCCTACAGCAACGGCGTCATGGAAGATTGCTCCAGCCCTTGCCTTTGGTAATGCAGTAATCTGGAAACCCGCCAACTTAACTCCAGCCAGCGCGGTATTGTTGACTGAGATTATTGCCAAGCAAGACATCCCTGATGGTCTATTTAACTTAGTGATGGGTTCAGGCGCAAGCGTTGGTGAAAAGCTTATTAACTGTGCAGATATAGATGCAATTACCTTTACGGGTTCTTTGGCGGTAGGCAAACGTGTAGCGGTGGCTGCTGCTGGTAACTTGACTAAATTCCAATTGGAAATGGGCAGTAAGAATGCTTTGGTTGTGCTGGATGATGCCGATTTAGATAATGCAGCAGATTGTGCGGTGAACGGTGCTTTTGGTAGTTCGGGGCAAAAGTGCACAGCCTCTTCACGTTTAATCGTCACAGCAGGTGTGCATGATGAATTTGTGGCTAAAATTCAAGAACGTATGGCTAAGCTTAAGGTGGGTGGTGCGTTAGAAGAAGGCGTCACTATAGGGCCAGCTGTGGATGCAAAACAGTACGCACAAAACAAAGAATACTTTCAATTAGCTCTAGATGAAGGCGCTGATTTAGTGTGTGGCGGTGAATTTGACGACTCTAAGGGGTATTTTATGACGCCTGCATTGTTTATTAACACCACTAACAGTATGCGTATCAATACCGATGAAGCCTTTGCTCCGCTTGCTTGTGTTATAAAAGTAGCAGACTATGAAGAAGCCTTAGCGACTTTAAATGATACTCAGTATGGTTTGACTGGTGGCATTTGTACTTCGTCTCTTAAACATGCCACCCATTTTAAGCGCAATGCTAAAACAGGTTGTGTGATGATCAATTTACCTACGGCAGGCACTGATTACCATGTGCCTTTTGGTGGTCGTAAAAACTCAAGCTTTGGCTCTCGTGAACAGGGTAAGTATGCACAAGAGTTCTATACTGAAGTAAAGACCACTTATATGAAGGCGTGAGTGTTTATAAATAGTAGCTGTGCAAATGACGTGCAATTGGGGAAATAGACGATGGGCAAAATGATGATGATCGACGGCTTACAATATAGCCACTGGAGTCGTGAAGTATTTGAACAAATGCGTGATGGTGGTTTGAGTGCTGTGCATGTCACTATTGCTTACCATGAGCTAAGTCGAGAAACATTGCAGAATATCGGTCAGTGGAACCGGATGTTTGAAATGCACAGTGACTTGATCATGCCTGTGCACACTGGCGCAGATATTGAATCTGCCCATGCGCAAAATAAGGTGGGTATTATTTTTGGATTTCAAAACTGCTCACCCATTGAGGATGATGTTGATTTAGTGGCGATTTTTCATCAACTGGGCGTGCGCATCATGCAGCTAACCTATAATAATCAAAGTCTTTTAGGTGCAGGTTGTTATGAGGCCACAGACTCTGGTATTTCTCGTTTTGGTAAAGTGGTTATTGCAGAAATGAACCGTGTAGGTATGGTCGTTGATATGTCTCATAGTGCCCAAGAAAGCACCTTGCAAGCCATAGAGATCTCCACACGCCCGATAGTGATAAGCCATGCTAATCCTACATTTTTTGAACCTGCTAAGCGTAATAAATCTAATAAAGTACTCTCAGCCCTTGCTGAGAGTGAAGGTTTGTTAGGTTTTAGCATGTATCCGTTTCATCTTAAAAATGGCCCAAAATGTCGTCTAGATGAGTTTTGTACGATGGTGGCAGAAACTGTTGATTTGATGGGTATTGATCGTGTGGGAATGGGGAGCGATTTGTGCCTAAATCAACCACTTTCAGTGTTAGAGTGGATGCGTAACGGCCGCTGGACTAAACAAATGGACTATGGTGAAGGTTCGGCTAATAATGCAGCTTGGCCTGAGCCTTTGTCTTGGTTTAAAACCAGTGCAGATTTCCCTAATATTGTGGTTGGTTTGCAAGATAAAGGTTTTAATGATGTTGAAGTGGAAAAAATTATGGGCCGTAATTGGCTAGATTTTTGTGCTGCAGGGTTTGGCAGCACTAACTAATTAAACATAGATTATTGGGCACGCCGTTAGGGACTCTTGATTCTAAGGCGTGAATGTTGAGGTGTTTACATGAGCCAGATTATATTGCGTCCGCCAGCACAAGCAATGGACTTAGAGCGTTTAGGCTCTGGTTTTTCTAGTCGTTTAAGCTTTATGCGCACTTTAATTAGGCATATGGTTAAAGATCAATGGGCCATTAGCTATAGTCAATTTGAACTAGATCAAGATGGTTATGGTCATGTTGTATTCGACATAAAAATGCCCCACAGCCAGCTAAGTTTAGTCATTTTTTCTCAATACCTAGATCCAAAAGAGCGCAATGACAGAGTCATTGCGGACAAGTGGGATTTAACCATGACTCTGGTTGAAGGGGAGGTCGATGACCTTTGGTTAAAACAGCTGGCAGTGAATGTGCCCTTACAAGAGGCCGGGCGCATCGATGCGCGGAGTTTATGCTTGTCTCGTGGCAATAAAAGTGCGCGAATATTTGACACGCTATTGACACAGCTTCGTAGTGGACAGCAACCTGATCCCAAGAAATTGGCCGAAGTGGGATACTTGTACCGCACTACTGCGGTGTATGGGTCAGGTAAGTTTGGCGCCTGCGATTGGGGTAAAATTGCTCGTCAACATCCTGATTTAGCAAGGCCTTTTTCTGCTGAAATGTTAGTGTGTTATTTGTTGCGCCAGTTTAGCTTGGATCAGCTGCACCATATGGTGCATCAAGCGGATTATCCAAACGCTGTAGACCTTGACATTAAATTACAGCGTTACCTTGGTATTGGTAATTCTACGGGTTTGGGCATGGCGCCTTATTTGATTAATCACCCTTTATTAATGAGCCAATGGATTGGTCAACGAGAGCAAGCCTATGCTCAGGTGTTAGCTGAGCCAGTGGATCAGGCACAAGTGATGAAGCTACATGCCATCTTGCTTCAAGCAATGCAGCATGTGCGAGAAGTCAGCACCTTTGATGAATGGCAAAGTGCTAATAACCAAAGGCTGCTAGCTGACACAAAGGATTTAAGTCATTGGCTAGTCAGTGATATGTGTGAACTCAATGATTGGCGTTCACTGCATGAGTGGGCGTTGCAACACTACAGCCTAGAAACTCAAGAGTTGTTGGTGAGCTTGTTGCTTGAACTTTACCCAAGTGTGGTTAATCCAAAAGAGGATCTATTAGCCATCAATGATAGCCTAACCTACGATCCTACTACCTCTGCACAGGATCTAGCTGATAGCATTCAAGAAAGCTATGATTGGGTTTTTGACTATGACTTTAATCAAACCGAAGAAAACCAAACTTTTTGGTATTATTCACAAGAAAAAATAGAGCCAAGACTGGGTAAAACAGGTGTTGACGATGGTGTTGAAGTGCAAATGTTTTTGGGTATCGCCAAGGCTGTGCAGGCTTGCCATGATGATTTATTGATAGCGATGGAACATTCTGCTGATATCAGTGTGGCAGAGTTTTTGTTACAAAAGCCAATTCACCTTGGCATCGTAAATCGTATTGCCACCATGTCTGCGACTGAGTATGGTGAAATTAGAGCCAATTTATTACATAAAGACGTTTTGCCAATGCATTTATTGCGCTGCAAACTGGCCTTTTTTGGTGTGGGAAAGTTTGACCCAAAGTCTGCCCTGTGGGTACGCAACACCATGTTCCAAGGCGCGCCGCTAGTCACTGATTTAGATCATGAGTTTCATGATGACTGGTATTTTCCAATCGCACCTGTGTTAGGCCCAGAAGATGGGCGCGAGAAACAAGCACATGTCTAAACTAATGCCTCTATCGGCCAGTGAGCTTAAATTTTTAGTCAAGCGCAGTGTGGAGGGGCTAGGTTTCTCACCAGGTGATCAATTGTCTGCAGGCATAAAAGCTGCTGCCGCTTTTCAGTTGGGTCTGGCGAATAGCAAATTGTTAAATAATGCTTTAGATGCGCTCAATGGGGGTGTTAGTGCACCTTTGCTTATATCATCCAATGATGATGAGGTGCTATTTGACGCGCAGGGTCAATCGGCCTTGGTGCAGGTGGAGCTGGCTTTAGGATTTGCATTATCTAAAGCTGCGCCTAAGTTACGTATTAAACGAGTTGTAGCGGCAGCTTTTGCGGTGCCTAGTTTAATGACTTGGCTCACACAGCCTTTGAGCTGTTCTCTAGCGCAGCAGTGTTATGCACTGTATTTTACTCATCAAAGTGGAGCGCAGCGGTGTGTGTTGATTGCGGCAGATGGCCAGTTATTAGGCTTGTATCAGCCTTTACAAAAGGTCGTTGCCGCTGATGAATTGCTTCTATGTATGGGACAGGCTGACATTGACGGGGTTTTAATCACCGATGGAGCTGATTTGCTAGGTTGGCGTGAGCGGTGTCTTGACCAGGGAATACTTCTGGAGAGTGACTTGTTTGACCGCTTGCAGCTGATGATGCAGTCGTCATTCGTACCAGAGACAAAGCGCTCAAGAGCAGGTGCTGGGCCTGGCTAATTTGCCTATGCGGTTCTACTCAATCTAGGCCTTAACTTTGTGTTTGGCCCATCAGTGATCCAATGGCTTGCATAAGCGCAGGGCTTCGCTTATCCGCCCTAAAGGCTTGCAATACTTTTACGCGCAGCTTAGGTTGGAACATCAGTTCTTGCACTAAACCATTAAACACACCCTGATCCGTCGCACACTGGTGAACAAAAAGGTCCATTAGAGGGTCTGTTGCTAGGTCTTGGCTGCACTTACTGGCTATGGTGGCTAGTAGCTCAACACCTACCATTTGCTCCTTGCCCATGATTTCTATCAACCATTTTTGGCGTGATACAAAGTCAGGTGACTGACTAACCGCGCGCAAACACGCCACTTTTTCACCATCTTCATGACTGGCTTGACCTCGCAAGATAAACGCCTTTGCTAAAGTGTGGCTAAGCGTTTGGTTTTCAAGTTGTGCTGCAAGAGTATCCAATACGGGTGCAGGTAAGTGGTTGATTTTTTGATGCCAGTCATCTTGTTGGTGCAAGCGCATAGCAAAGTCTGCAAAACCTTGTAGTCCTAACTCTTGCCAGCTTTGGTGTTCGGTGTCTTTGGCCATGTATTCTTTTACAGCAGGGTAAAAGCTAGATGCTGGTTGCTCTAGGGTAAGGCTAGCTTGGGCATGAAACGCGGCCATGCGAGCCTGATCTGGAGTAAAAGCAAGGTTACTGTGTTTGAGTTGCTCAGCCCATTGTCCAGATGCTTTCTTATCGAGCATATTGGTGCCAATGGTTTCTAAAAGCTGATTAAGAAACTCATCACGTGCGGCTTGAATTAGCTGGCCGCGCTCATCCAATGGCAGTTTTAAAAACCAAATGGTGGGCGTTGTTAGTTTTTCTTCTGGTGTTTTTGGCGACCAAGATAGAATGCCCACCCAAGCATGGCGTAACCAGGGAAGAGGGTAGGCCTTGCGTCCTTCTTCGAAGGCTTTAAAGACTGTTGAGGATAGTTTGCCAAGACGGCAGCCCATGTCATATATGCGGTATTGACCTTGTAGTTGTTGCAAAAGATCGCTTAAAGTTTCTACAGGTTGCATTTGGTCTACTCGTGAGCCTAGGTTAAGATGGCGCACATTATATCAAGTTTTACGCAAAGAGGTGTGCTGTGGGGGCAAAAAGCTGGTGGGTTTACATGGTGCAAACTCAAGGAGGTCGTTTGTATACTGGCATTACCACTGATCCTGCAAGACGCTTTAAAGAACATTGTGAAGGTGGTAGGTTAGGAGCCAAATTTTTTCGCACAGACCCTGCTTTATCAATGGTTTTTGTGGAGGCCCAGCTAGATCGTTCTGCAGCAAGTAAGCGCGAATTTGCGCTGAAAAAACTAACACGTAAACAAAAAATGGAATTAATTCCAGTAGATTCTACTGTGCTTTAAAGCGCTGACCAGTGATGCCTATACTGTCTGGCCCAAGAAGGTATTGGTAAACCGGCATGATGTCTTTGGGTAATGGGTTTTGCAGTGGGTTTTCACCAGGGTATGCTTGAGCTCTCATACTGGTGCGAGTGGCGCCAGGGTCGACAATATTAACGCGAATTTTACTCGTATTTTCGGTTTCATCTGCTAGTACTTGAGCCATGCCTTCTGTGGCAAACTTAGATACGCTGTAGGCGCCCCAGTAGGCCTTGCCTTGTGCGCCAACACCAGAGCTTGTGAAGATAATGGAAGCATCTTTTGATACCTCTAGTAAGGGCAGAAGGGCCTGTGTCATCATGAATGGGGCAGTGGCATTGATGTGCATAACAAGGTTCCATGTGCGTGATTCATAGTTGGACAGTGGCGTGCGTTGACCCAGTATTGAAGCGTTGTGTACTAAGCCATCTAGGCCGCCAAATTCGTCCTCAATAACTTGTGCCAAGCTAATGTAGTCTTCATCGGTGGCCGTGCGTAAATCCAATGGATAGATGGCTGCCTGTGCGTATCCAGCATTTTCGATTTCATCATACACCGCTTCAAGTTTTTCTAGGGTGCGCCCAAGTAATATAACCGTTGCACCAAGTCTTGCTGTGTCAATGGCAGCCGCGCGGCCAATGCCATCCCCAGCTCCAGTAATCAGTATGACTCGATCGTTAAGAAGTTGTTCTGGTGCAGTGTAATCAAACATGGAAAATAGTGTCCTAAAATAATTCAAACCTAGCGTGCTATTAAGGTTTAAATAATTGACCTTTTACTGATCAGTTGGTGGTTTTGTAGCATAGACAAGGTAATTAACATCCACGTCTTTAGCATTTAGAGCGTATTTTTTTGTCAAGGGGTTGTAAGTCATGCCGGTCATTTCATGTGGATTAAGGTCGGCTATGCGCATGTATTCGTGTAGCTCGGAGGGTTTGATGAATTTTTTATGTTCATGGGTGCCCTTTGGAAGCATTTTCAATAGGTACTCAGCGCCAATAATGGCAAACAAATAGGATTTTGGATTACGGTTTATGGTTGAAAAAAAGGCTTGGCCACCTGGTTTTAGCAGTTTTGCACAAGCTTCAACCACGGCGCTCGGGTCGGGCACGTGCTCTAACATTTCTAAACAGGTGACTACATCATATAGTCCAGCTTCTTCTTCGGCCAATTGCTCGGCAGTCATTTGTCGGTAATCAACCTCCACGCCGCTTTCTAGACTATGCAGTTGTGCCACTTTAAGTGGGGCTTCCCCCATGTCTATGCCAGTTACTGTGGCGCCACGCAGCGCCATTGCTTCGGCAACAATGCCTCCTCCACAGCCAATATCGGCTACTTTCTTGCCGTGCAGGTGGGCTCGTTCGTCAATCCAGCCAATGCGCAGTGGATTAATGGCATGCAAAGGTTTGAATTCACTATGCAAATCCCACCAGCGGGCGGCAAGGGCTTCAAATTTCGCGATTTCTTCGGGGTCTACGTTTTGATTCACGGCGATGTTTCACACTAGTAAAAAATGGCCTTAAGTATAGCGCGTAAATCAATTTACTGCATCTGAAAATATGCTTATGTACATACTGCTAATGAAGGCTTTGCAGGTGGCAAATAAGGCACAGATTGTGCTAGAGTAGAGCATTAGCTGACGCCTGTTTTTGGCGTTGTTCATAGGGGCGCCGAAAGGTAAGCTCAAAGCGTTAATCGCATAAGGAAGATGGCATAATTATGGCTGAGATGGCTAAAGAAATATCGCCTATTAATATTGAAGATGAACTCAAACAATCCTATTTAGATTACGCCATGAGCGTCATTGTTGGGCGAGCGTTACCTGATGTGCGTGATGGTTTGAAGCCTGTGCATAGGCGCGTTTTGTTCGCGATGAACGAACTAAGTAACGATTGGAATAAACCATATAAGAAGTCTGCTCGTGTGGTCGGTGATGTCATAGGTAAATATCACCCACATGGTGATACAGCTGTGTATGACACTATCGTACGTATGGCGCAGCCGTTTTCTATGCGCTATACCTTGGTCGATGGCCAAGGTAACTTTGGTTCGGTTGATGGTGACTCTGCAGCAGCAATGCGTTATACAGAAATCCGTATGCAAAAAATCGCCCATGATTTATTGGCAGATTTAGAAAAGGACACGGTTGATTTTGTGCCTAACTATGAC
>JAIBDW010000109.1 GCA_024686035.1 Oceanospirillaceae bacterium | reverse complement strand
TTTCCATCTATATCAGCGGTAAAAATAGGATCATCTACTGAGCTTTTTATCATGTACACAGTCAGTTGATTCTTCTCTTCTTCACTTGGAATAATGGTTTCAGCTGAAACATTAACAGTAGTGAAAAATGATGCGAGTAGAAGAATGCCTCTAATTGGACTCATAGCTAAATTTTCTAAATTAAATATGATTAATATATTTAAAATAGCTGAAACTATGTGGCTTTGCAAACCTCCCATTGTCATTCATAGCACCTACCCCATAAGGTTGGTCTAGGCTGGAAGCTGCGTCACTTGCTTAAGACACCATTGGCCAAATAGATGGTTGGTGTCGATCAAGTATTAGCGAGAACGATCTTGCTACATCATTTTTATTGTATATATAGATTGGTTCACGTTATATTGGTTGCCTTGAAGTAGTGATTTATCGATGCGTCTTTATTTCAAAATTTTGAATTACGATGGTTTTATTGGGTAGGAAATTTGTATCCGATTCATCCGTTTGCACTTAAATGGAACGACTTCATTTTTTAAATACAAGAAAAATATAGCAAAGGAATAACTCATGATTAAAACCATCAAAACAACAGCATTAGGCGCATTGTTGGCACTAGGCCTTGCGGGAAATGCTTCAGCACAAGAGCTGAATTTCTTTACCATCGGCACCGGTGGCACGGCGTATACCTACTATCCAGTGGGTGGCGTGATTGCTAACGCGATTTCTAAACCACCAGGCTCAAGAGAGTGTGGCAGCGGCGGCTCTTGTGGCGTTGATGGCCTGATCGCATCTGCCGTATCCTCACGTGGATCTGTTGACAATGTAAACGCTATTATTTCTGGTTTACGTAGCTCTGGATTTGCCCAGTCTGATGTTGCATATTGGGCCTACACTGGCACTGGCACTATGGCTGGCAGTCCTCCTGCTAAAGACTTGCGCACTATCGCTGCTTTGTTTGAAGAACATATCCACCTTGTTGCTCTAGCAGATAGTGGCATCAACTCAGTGGCTGATTTAGCAGGTAAGCGTGTGTCATTAGATGAGCCAGGCTCTGGAACCTATGTGGATGCGAACCTCATCTTAGAGTCCAATGGTTTATCTGCTGACGATTTGACAGCCGAAGCGCTTAAAGGCGGCGCAGCAGCTGAAGCTTTACGTAATGGCAAGATCGATGCATTCTTTGTGGTAGCCGGCTATCCAACCGGATCATTGGTTGAATTGGCATCTGCTGCAGATATCAAATTAGTGCCTATCGATGGCGCTGGAGCGGATGCTCTGACTGACAAATATGGCTTCTTTGCTGCTTCAGGTATTCCTGCAGGCACATACGAAGGCGTAGAGGCTACCAATACAGTGGCTGTTGGTGCACAGTGGTATACGTCGGCAGCCCAAGACGATGATCTGATTTATAACATCACTAAAGCATTGTGGAATAAAGAGTCGCGTAAGCTGCTTGATGTAGGCCATGCCAAAGGTAAAACCATCACTCCAGAAACAGCTTTGGCTGGTATCGGTGTACCTTTACATGCTGGTGCAGAGCGTTTTTATCGCGAAGCTGGCTTGATTAAGTAAGCCACACACTCGGTAATGACAGCCTCAAACACTTTGGTGTCTGAGGCTTTTTTATATTAATGATAAAGTGGAATTAAGACATGTCTTTAGTCGACACTCCAGAGCTTACGCCTGAACAACTAGCACAGATTGAACGCGAATTTGACCCTGAAACAGCGTTTCGCCCAACGGGTAAGATTTTTGGCTATATCATCGCTACAATGTTAGTGTCGATGTCTGTCTACCACTTTTATGCATCAGGCTTTGGTCTGGTGCGTGAGCTAGTGCATCGTGGCATACACCTATCCTTTGTTCTTGGGCTGGTGTTTTTACTATTTGGCGTGCGCAAAACTGACCACATCATAGCACCCAAAGCCTGGTATCGTTTTGATGGCGTGCCTGTGCTTGATACCATTTTAGCATTGCTAGCCGTTGGCGCAGCAATGTACCTGCCTTTGCTACCCGCAGAGGCTTTGTCACAAAGAGTGGGTAACCCGTCAACGCTTGATGTGTTTATGGGTTCGGCCTTGCTTTTACTTACACTTGAGGCCGCACGTCGAAGTGTTGGGCCAACATTACCCATTATTGGACTGATTTTCATCGGCTTTGCCTATTTTGGTCCGATTATGCCAGGTGCCTTAAAACATGGTGGCGCCTCGTGGTTGGGTATTATCAACCACCTGTACATGACCAACCAAGGCATTTATGGCATTGCCATCGGCGTCATGGCTCAATACGTGTTTTTATTCATTTTATTTGGTGTACTGGCCACCCGCATCGGCTTAGGGCAGTTATTTATAGACATGGCTATGGTCATTGCCGGCCGATATTCTGGTGGTCCAGCCAAGGTTGCGATCTTTTCCAGTGCCTTCATGGGGACTATTTCAGGCTCGTCCATCGCCAATACTGTAACCACTGGGGCGCTGACTATTCCAGCCATGAAGCGGGTAGGCTACCCAGCGCATTTTGCTGGAGCGGTGGAGGCAACATCCTCCACAGGTGGCCAGATCACCCCTCCCATTTTGGGTGCTGCAGCCTTTATCATGGTTGAGTACCTAGAAATTCCATTACGTGATGTGCTGGCAGCGGCTTTATTCCCTGCGTTGCTCCATTATTTTGGTATTTTCATCATGGTGCATCTTGAGGCTAAAAAACTAGGACTACGCGGCCTACGAGCCGAAGAGCTGCCCAAACTTGGCGTTGTACTAAAAGACCATTGGCTTAGTCTTATTCCTTTGATCATCCTTGTGTATATGATTTTGGCGGGCAAAACGCCGGATTATGCAGCCGTATATGGCATCATCGCCTGTGTTGTTGTGGGCTTTTTAAACCCTAATCGCCGCCTTACGATCAAAGATTTATTGCAAAGTTTGTCTGCCGGAGCAAAGAACACCTTAGCCGTGGGTGCAGCGGCTGCCACGGTAGGCGTAGTGGTGGGTGTGGTTACTTTAACGGGCGTGGGCTTTCGACTTGGGTATGTGGTAGTGCAAACGGCTACAGAGATAGGCACCTTCCTTAGCGCACTGCCTTTGCTTGGTTATTTTACAGTCACGCAGTGGGCACTGTTTACGTCACTAATCTTGATTGCAGTTTCTTGCATCATCATGGGTGCAGGCATTCCAACTACAGCCACGTATATTATTTTGGTAGCCGTTGCAGCACCCGCACTGGCTGTGCTGCAGGTAGAGCCAATCGTTGCCCACTTCTTTGTATTCTACTATGGTGTGCTGGCGGATATCACACCGCCTGTGGCATTGGCTGCCTATGCCGCGGCAGGGATTGCTGGATCCAATCCATTCAAAACAGGCAATACCGCCTTCCGGCTTGGTATTGCTAAGGCTTTAGTGCCTTTTGTGTTTGTGTATTCCCCTGCTCTTTTACTAGTGGCAGATGGCTTTACTTGGTGGTTGTTTACCGTCACATTGGTGGGCGCAATGTTGGGCATTGCATCACTTGGCGTGGCTTTCTCAGGTTACTTGTTAGCACCGTTGAAAAAATGGGAACGTTGGTGGGTGGCGCTCGTCTCCTTTTTGTTCATAGCGCCAGGATTAGGCACTATGGCCGCTGGGCTAGTGTTAATGCTACCTATTGCTATATTGCAGTTTAACCGCTCTAAAACTCAAACATAGACCACAGGTCTATCCATCACCAATGTCTAACATATAGGTGATGGATAGACTAATTAATTCGCAGCATCAATCTTGTCAAAATTAAGCGTGTTTTCTTTTGGAGACTCTTTAATGGCCGCCACTTGACTCCGTGTTTTCAGCAATATATGAGCTACACAGGCTAGATATATGCCAACTACGACAGCGCCAATCCACTGAATTTGCAACCATTGGCTCTGAAAAGCCAACGTCAAACCAAACAACACTGCCACATTCCCCACGATATATTTTATCTTTCCAAAGCGAGCGGGTGTTAGCGTAAGGTTATCAGAGTAGAGGCGAATCAAACTGTCGAGAGAGTTGATTACAAATGTAACACCAACGATGACCATGGAAATGTTTATAATGCCAGTGGTGTCGATGCCGTTGTCGTAATAAAAATACAGGACCGAAAACCAGATGGCCAATGGAATTGATGGAATGATCAATAATGCCAACAAAAGGTGTTGTGTTTTTAAACCTCCAACAAAGCGCGATGTGAATTGCCCTATCATAATCGACCAGGCAAACCACCAGAAAAGATAAAATTCGTGATAGTCATTAATTGGTGTTGTAAAACGTTGAATATTACTGAAATAACCAGTGGTTAAATCACTTAAGTTTGACGCCATTGCGGTTAGACTCATCTGTGCATAAATCCACATAAAAACAATTAGTGCGAGAAATAAAACTGATGACCCAACACTTAGGATGCGTACGAATTTGATGTCTGTACTAGAGTATGCCGCTGCAAAAATAACAAAAAATACAATAAGGTAGAATGTTGTGATGACCGTTTCACCATCACCTAATTCAGGGATGTAATAGGGTAGATAGATCAAAAATAGGCTGGCAGTAAAAGCACAAGTACCCACTATCACGATATTGTTTAATAACTTTACAAAGGGAATTTCAAAGAACTTCACACGTGGTTCAATAACGCAGAAGTAAAAACTGGTTAGGAAGTAAAAACTCCAGATCAAAAAACCCCAGAATCCAAACTCAATAGCAAGTGGATTGGTGAATCCATAATCGGCCGCATTTGCAGCATCACTATAGATTGCAAACTCCCCAAGCGGAAACATAATCAGGCCCACATCTAAACCCGATGTAAACAAGATTGCAATAAAGGTATACAGTGGCACGGGGGTAATTCCAATGGCCCTTAAACCCCACCATTTGATAACGCAGAACGCCACCAGAGCGAGTGCTAGAATTATTCCAAATGATATGGTTAAAGATAAGAAAGTAGCCATTGATTTTCTCCTATTTTTTAGCGCGGCTGCGCTTATTACATCTTTATTTTTAGATTACAGTATCGAATACTTAACGAATATGCAATATTTACAATATTTGCAATTTTTAATTAGGTTTTGTTGGAAAAATCTAGGCTGGTGTTAATGCTGCCGATGGATGATCTTGCCATTAGTTTGTGTTGTGTTAAATACGCCGACTTCCATGGTATTAGCTTATGTTTGCATAATGATCTTCATAAATAGTGCCTGCAGCATCGCTTTTTTTAGCCATAGCCCACACAGCACCCACAAGCCAAAAGAGGCCAGTAAAAAAGCCCACAGCCATCAAACAATAAGCGATAAGGGCGTTGGTTTTTGCAGCATCATCTTTGGCAGATAACGGCTTTGAGATTTCCTCATGTGGTTGTATATCGGTCATTGTTGTTCCTTTGTGGGTTTACATTTAACGGCTGTACCAAAAACCATAATCTCAGATGAGCCATCCATAATACTGCTTGTAGTAAAACGAATACCCACCACAGCATCGGCTCCCTTTGCATGAGCATTGGCCACTAAACGC
>JAIBDW010000102.1 GCA_024686035.1 Oceanospirillaceae bacterium | reverse complement strand
TAAAACTCATTGTTAGATAGACCCTCTAAAAGGTCGTTTGCACTGAGGTTTTTTTGGTTGTTTTTTGACTCAAGCATAAACGCTTCATCGGCCACTGTTGTGGTGTCTTTTCCTTTGGACTTTGACACGTACAAAGCTTCGTCGGCAAGGCGCATGACATGTTTAAGCGTTGCATCCTTATTAAGCTCAGCCACACCTATACTTGCAGTGCGACTTACAACGACGTCGGCCTTAAGAATGGTGGATTTGCCTAATTTACGCCTTAGCTCATCTGCCATTTTTTGGCCAGCATTAAGGTCTATATTGGCTAAGGCGATACAAAACTCTTCGCCGCCCACCCGTGCAGCAAAGCCATGGTGTATTGATGCGTTACTCAAGACCCTAGCGCAGGCTTTGAGTATTTCATCGCCAGTGTCATGACCATAAATATCGTTGACACTTTTAAAGTTATCCAAATCAATCAATAGCAGGCAGTATGAGTGACTCCGAGATCCGTCTGTTAAATAGTTGTAGAAATAGTGACGTGATTTAAGTCCAGTCAATTGATCTATCTCTGCCATTTTTTTGTAAGCTTGAGTTTGTGTCGTCAGTGATGCTGTTAACGTCTTCAAATTATCATTGGTTTGCTCTAATGCTGCATAGGCTTGGCTAATTTGCTGGTTCTTTTCTTGCAATTGCGACCTTAAATTATCAACCTCTAATGGCCCAATAATTAATCCAATAGGATTCACCTTTGATAACACCAAACGATAAGACACCCCCTGTTTAACGGCCGCAACAAATCCCTGGAGCATCAACCCAATGACACATGAACACAATATTAAAAAGGCGTAGCTTAGTTGATTAACTTGTTGCAGTAGTGTGGTATCTCCTACCAAGATAAATGGCATGGCAAGGGCGAAAATGAAGCTTGGTACGGCTACCCCTTGTAAGCCAATATAGAAAATGGAAGCAGTCATGGTGATCGTAAGCGGGATTAAGTTATGCGGCCAAAAGTAAAGGCAGGCAGCATGGGTAGCAAAGGCGATCAACAATAAATAAATATTGGGTTTTAAGGCGAAATTTTGGCTATACCAACAAAGTATGAGAAAGGTCACACTCACGCCTACGATAAACTCTAATAAGTGCGCGTGCTGCAAAAAAAACGTTACGCCAAACATAAAGGTAGTAGCGCTTTGGTTGTGTAATTCCCAGTCTCGCAGAATAACGCAGACAATGTAGACTAAATAAGTAGGTATCATACCAGGTAGGTAGGTGAGTATTTTGCTGTTGAAGTCTGACGGTTGCCAGTTACTGTTAAAATATTTAGCGTAAAATGCGATAACAAGGCCAGCACCCAGCTCTATCAACATTAGCGGCCAGTCTATTTGTCCAGGATGGAGCAGTAACTGCCAAAATACATGGCAGATAAGCAATGAAAAAATGACCTTTTTCCATTGAGCAAAGGGTGCAATGTAAAGGATTGAAACAAAAAAAACGATGGTCCAGGTGGACTCCAGAGGCTCTTCTAATTGGCTAATAAGATGGGTGTATACATTAACGACGCACAGGGCTAGAAATAAACCAACATAGGCGCATAAATTAATATTTCTAGCAATGAATGAGGAGTGGACTTTGGTCATGGTGGCTTTTTCGCGACCAGCTACATCGCACTCCTTTTTATTTTATGCAGATTATGCGCTGATCAGGTTGTTGATCACCACCTCAGGGTTCACATCTGCTTCATAGTCTACGCCATCAAGACCAAACCCAAACAGGCGTAAAAACTCTGCTTTATAGCCCGACATATCGCTGATTTCAAACAAATTTTCATCAGTGATTTTAGCCCATAGTGCTTCAACTTCAGCCTGAACATGGGGCGCTATCTCTTTGTAGTCTGCTCTTAGGCGGCCGTCTTCATCTTGACGTGGGTTAGTGCCATATAGGCTTTCACGAAAGAGTAAGTCAATTTGCTCAATGCACCCTTCGTGGGTGTTTTCTGCTTTCATAACTTTAAACAACAAACCCAAATACAAAGGCATGACGGGAATTGCAGCGCTTGCCTGAGTGACGACCGCCTTAAGTACCGATACGCGGGCATCACCGTTGATGGTGTTCATCTGCTCACGAATACCGATGGCTTTGCTATCTAGGTCTTTCTTAGCTTGGCCAATAGTGCCGTCCCAGTATATATCGCGGGTTACTTTTTCGCCGACGTAAGTAAATGCTGTGGTTTTACAGCCAGTGGCCAAAACCCCAGCGTCACTTAAGGCGCTGATCCACATCTGCCAATCTTCGCCGCCCATAACCGCAACAGTATTGTCTATTTCTTCCTGACTGGCTGCACCAATAGCAAACTCTTTGATAATGCCTTTATCTGTGTCCACACCTTGTTGTACCACGTCTTGACCAATAGGCTTTAGGGTAGACATATGTACCTCACCCGTTTTAGGGTGCTGGCGCCGAGGTGATGCAAGGCTATAAACCACTAGATCTACTTGGCCTAAATCTGCTTTGATGGTGTCTATAGTGAGTTGTTTTAGCTGGTCAGAGAAAGCGTCACCATTTATGCTTTTTGCATACAAACCTTTAGCCTGTGCAGCGCTATGAAACGCCGCCGAGTTATACCAGCCAGCAGTGGCTGGTTTTTTTTCAGTGCCTTCTTTTTCAAAAAACAAACCAAGAGTATCTGCGTTACTAGCAAAGGCTGCGGTAATACGCGAAGCAAGGCCGTAACCGGTTGACGCGCCAATAACGAGCACCTTTTTAGGGCCACCGTCTAACTGACCCTTTTGGGTGACATAGTCAATTTGGCTTTCTACATTGGCTTTACAGCCAGCAGGGTGAGAGGTAATGCACATAAAGCCGCGAACGCGAGGTTTGATGACCATGAAAGATTCCTATGTATGCTATCTATTGGAGACAAGGGTAGATTAAATTGTAAATCACTTACTATTTAAACCGATATATTTAAACTGACTGGCTATTATAGCCTGCCATGAAGGAATTATCAGCCATTACAAATTTTAGACAATTAACTCTATTTAATCATTGACCTAAGGCTCTATTACCTTATAATGTGCGCACTGATTTAGCAGCGGCATCACACCAAAGCTTCAGTTATGTGGGTGATTAGCTCAGTTGGGAGAGCATCTGCTTTACACGCAGAGGGTCGGCGGTTCGAACCCGTCATCACCCACCACTATTGTTAAAAAAAGACGGTCTACTTGGTAGAGCGTCTTTTTTTTTGCTTAAAATTTTTATGATGGTAAGGATGAAGATTTAGTGAATTAATCATCATATGGCGCAAGCCCTCTTGGCGCCTAGTCCCTTAGCTGTTAAGTTGGCTTTGGCGATAAAACATCAACAAATATGTTATCGCCGATGTGCTTAGGCTGATTTGGAATCCACATGAATAAAAAAAGTACCGCTAAAAATGGCAGCATAGTGATTGTAGAAGATGACCATGACCAGCGTTCTAACTATGAAAAGCTATTGACTCGTCGCTTATATACTGTGCACGCGTTTTCTAATAAAGCAGATGCTCTTGACCATCTGAGCCATCATCGGCCTGATTTGCTTATCTTAGATATCATTTTAGGCAGCGACTATGACGGTGGATTTGAGTTGTACAGTGAAGTTGTGCGTATGCATGAGGGCTTGCCCGTATTATTCTTAACAGATCGTGATGGTGAATTTGATAAGGTTTGGGGGCTAAAAATAGGCGCCTGGGATTATCAACCTAAACCGATAAGCATGGAGTTTTTAGCGGCCAAAGTCGCTACGTTGATGATGCTTGCCAATAACCAATCAAAACCAGCCAGTAACATTAATGCTGAATTAGTGAGAGGGCAGCTAAAGCTAAACACCAATTCTAGGCATGTGTCATGGGCAGGGAAACCCATTTTGAATCTTACAGTGACCGAGTTTAATATGTTACACGCCTTGGTGTTGCACCCAGGTAACGTCATTACCTATGACCGCTTTGCTCATGTCACACACTCTAGTGTCATAGAAAAAAATACCATTAGTGCGCACATCAAAAATCTCAAGAAGAAGATCAAAGTCATCGAGCCTGAATTTAATGCCATTGGCTCCGAATATGGCCTTGGCTACCGATGGAAGGTTTGATGCGTGGCTGAATTACGTCGACGCAAACGCCGCTATAATTTTTCTTTCCAAGTTCTAAGCCTATTAGTTGTGATGGCAGCTGTGCCTTGGTTTGGATACCAATTTATCAGTGAAGCCAAACAGTTTTTAGACTCTGGGCAATTAATCTCCCAAGAGCAGTTTGGGCGATCTGTGGCCAACACCTTTTATAACCAAAAGAAAAGCCTTAGCTTATCCTTTGGTGCTGGGGCACCTTTGCCTAAAACCTACCTTTCCACGCCTATAAAAGTAGATGGCTCTTCGCGAGATTGGCAAGATCAAAGTTATCGAATCACCTCCTTTCCAAAGCGTACTGCGTTTGATGGCTTTAGTTTTTCGGTTGCCGTCGGTGAGCATAACAATTACTTATACGCGCTTATTGATGTGCAAGATAAAGACCCAGATTACGACTCTGAAGTACTCACAGATTTTGATGCCAGAGACCAGGTGAGAGTGGAGTGGGTTAACCGCACTGGAGGCATTGAGCGGGTTGTGCTGGTGCCACAACGGGATGGTTTTGTGGCTATATTTAGGGTAGGCAGCAACTGGCGGCGTGACACCATGGACCTTTTTAAAGCAGCGCCTATAGAGGTGGTTATGATGCCATCAGATACAGGTTATGCCATGGAACTGAAAATCAATAAAGCCAGCTTAAGTAAAAAACAAGAAATACGTTTTTCTGTGTTTGATGGCACCACTCGAAGTGGCCTGTCTTCCATGGGGTTATCCAATGGTTATCATGCGCTCAACACCAGCTCTTCACAGGCCAACCAACTGCTGGAGAGGTTGGCTAAGTCTGTCAGCTATATCGCCTTGTATGACATTAATTTTCAGCTTAGAGCACAAACTATGGCAAAGCCTCGTGTCAAGAGGCAGCCTACGCCAACCACTTTGTGGGGCGCTATCACAGGTCTTGTTGATGAGCTCATGATCGTTTTGTTGCGAATCAGCATGGGCATAGAGGGAGATGCTCTAGAAACCCAACAAGAGCTACTAACCACCGCGGCCAGTGGAGAACTGGCTCAAGCCAGGTGGTCTTCATTGTCTGGAGGTGGCTTCTTAGTGACTGCGGCGCCGGTGTTATCTGATGATGGGTCTGTGATTGGCATTGTGTTGGTCAAGCAGTCCACCGATGAAATGCTCAAATTACAACTTAACTCCATACAAAACATTGTATTATTTAGTGTGATTGGCATTTTATTCATCGCTTCTTTTGTGTTTTTTTTGTTTTGGCGTCTAGCTTATAGAGTGCGTAAATTACGTATCGAAACCACCAACATGGTGAACAAAGAAGGGCGCTTGGTGGCGAATAAAATGGTAGGTCAGGTCGATCGCGATGATTCGATTGGTGATTTGGCGCGCAGTTTCTCAGATGTCGTATCAAAACTGCATGAGCAGCAGTTGTTTATGGCTACCATGCCTCGCACTTTAAGCCATGAAATTAAAAACCCGTTAAATGCCATCTCAACGTCTCTTGAAAATATTTCTGATTACCCAATTGATGACGAAATTAAGAGCTACATTGACATCGCTAAGCGAGGCCTGCACCGCATTGAGTCGATTTTGTCCAAGCTGTCATCCGCTGCTAATCTTGAACAAGCCCTTACAAATGATGAGCTAGAACCTTTGGATTTAAACCATTTCCTTAGCCTATATTGCCAACATCAGCATCATTTGAAAGAGGGCAATATAGCCATTCATTACCAAGGCATTGAAAGCACAGCCCTTGTGCAAGCTGTGGATTATCGTTTAGAACAGGCGTTGGATAAGCTGCTTGATAATGCAAAAGATTTTCAACGCCAAGGCACCCCTATCATTGTGCGTTTGCGGGCAGGTAAATTTGATTGGTTCATCGATGTAGAAAACCAAGGCGAGCTTATTAACTTAGATGAAGCTGATCAGCTATTTCAATCCATGGTTACCTTGCGTACCCAAGCTTCAGCAGGGGGAGATGGGCACTTTGGACTGGGTTTGTTTGTAGTGCAAACCATTGCCCAGTTTCACCAAGGCTCAGCCCAAGTGGCCAACCTAGGCGATGGCAGTGGCGTTTGTTTTTCTATTAGATTACCCACTAAATTTTAATC
>JAIBDW010000129.1 GCA_024686035.1 Oceanospirillaceae bacterium | reverse complement strand
GTGGGTGATAAAGGCATGATTTGAGTCATCTTAATTGTTGCTGTGTAAATCAGCGTTGAGTTCCACAAGCGTGCCGTTTGGCTTCACTTCTATGCGCCCGTTTAACGAGTTGCGACGAAATAATAAATCGGGTTTACCCGCGAGAGTGGACGCCTTAACGGTGTCTACGAGTTCATTATTTCTATCTAATAAAGCGACCTTTGAGCCCCCAGTAATGTACAAACCTGCTTCAATGATGCAGCGATCACCAATGGGAATGCCCATACCTGCATTAGCGCCAATCAAGCTGTCTTCACCAACGGAGTTAACGATTTTGCCGCCACCTGATAAAGTGCCCATGGTTGAGCAGCCTCCACCTAAATCACTGTTATGGCCCACGGTCACACCTGCTGAAATACGGCCTTCTATCATGCCGTGGCCCAAGGTCCCGGCGTTAAAATTAATAAATCCTTCGTGCATTACCGTGGTGCCCTCAGCGACATGAGCGCCTAAACGAACACGTGACGCGTCACCAATACGGATGCCTTTAGGTACGGCATAGTCGGCCATGCGTGGGAACTTATCGACGGCATTAACGTGTAACCATTGCCCCCGCAGGCGAGCATCCATCTGGCGCTGGGTTAGATCCTCGATGGCAATAGCCCCTTCGTTGGTCCAAGCCACGTTAGGTAAAAGACCAAAAATACCATTAAGATCCATAGTGTTAGGTTGTTTCTGGCCAGTGGAAAGTAATTGTAGTTTAAGGTATACCTCAGGAGTGCTCTTTGGCCCTGTATCCGTCTCTAGCAAGGTAATGACCATTGGTTGACCTTGATCAGCAGACTGAGTAAGCCATTTGGCCTGGTCTGCTTCTCCAGCGGCGCTGAATGCTTGTCCAAGCTTTTTGGCTTGGTCGGCATTAATTTGCAAGGCCTGATTACCTTTAGCGACATGGTCACCTAATACGCTCGAAAGAGCGCCTACTATATCTGCGCTTGGGTTTAAAATAGGCTGTGGATAAAATACCTCTAACCAATCGCCTTGACTAGACTGACTGCCAATACCAAATGCAAAACTGAAATGGCTCATGTAACTCTCCAATAAATAGTGGGTAAAACTTATAGTTTAAAAATAGCAGCGTATTGCTCGGGTTTAAACCCAACAAAGGCGTCAATGTGGGTGCCATCTTGCACGACCAAAAAAGGGCGTTTAATCATGCTAGGGTTGTCGCAAAGAAGAGCGAATACATTTTCTTCGGTCACACTGCTTTGAACTTCTTCTGGCAATTTACGCCAGCTAGTACCGCGTTTATTTAATAATGCTTCCCAGCCCACTATTAAACCCCATTGTCGAAGTTCTTGCGCAGCGGGGGGCTGTTTTTTGTAGTCCCTAAAGTGACATTCGATGCCTTGATCTAGGAGCCATTTTTTGGCTTTTTTAATCGTGTCGCAATTGCTTATGCCGTGCATTTTTACGTAGGCCACAGGTGTTTCCAGACTCAATAATGTGTCGTTACAAAATAAACCTAAAATGATATCAGATGTGTGGGTGAATTTGTTAGTTAGAGGCTATAAAACACCTATCTAACTCTCATCGTCTAGCGCATGACAAATATTAGTTTCAATCGTATTGAGCACACTCTGATCAGTAATGCGCTCGCCATTATTTTGGGTGATAAAAAACACATCTTCTACTTGGCCACCGATAGATTGAATTTTTGCCTTTTGAATCGTGATATCTAAATGCATAAATACCAAACCTACTTGGGCCAACAGTCCTGGTCTATCTGCACTAGACAATTCTAACCGTGTCCAGCTGTGCCCTTCTGGATTGCTCAGGCTTACAGTGGCGCGTTGGTTAAAGAGCTTATGGGTTCTGGGCTGGCGCTGCTGAACAATGTAGGCAAAATCGTCTGGGTATTGTAATGCCTGGGTAAGTCGCTGCTTTAGCTGTTCCAAAAGAGCAGGGGTTTGGTTGATGGTATTACCGTCTGCATTGAGCACCACAAAAGTATCCATACTGTAGCCATCTTCAGTGGTGATGATACGAGCGTCTTGGATGTCTAGATTAAGGTGGCCAAGAATGGCGCAAAGGGCGGCAAACAGATTGGCCTTGTCCTTGGTATAAACAAACACTTGAGTGCCACCTTCAAATGCGCTAAACGATTTTTCACTAAGGGCAACTAAAGGCCCAGCGATTTGATGGTTTAAAATAGTGCGAGTATGCCAGGCAATAGTTTTGGCATTTTCGCGGATAAAGTAATCATCCCCTAAGTTTTTCCATAGGCGGATCACTGAGCTGGGATTAAAGCGTTGCTCTTGTAGCATCTTGCGAGCATCATTTTGGCTTTGTTCAATTAGTGCCTGATGGTCAACTGGGACATCAAGGCCTAAGCGCAACACGCGATTTGTAGCAGTATATAGTTGACGTAATAGGGATGCCCGCCAGTTATTCCATAACTCTGGGTTGGTGGCGTTGATGTCACATACAGTCAGGACATAGAGATAATTTAAATGTAATTCGTCTCCCATTTTTGTGGCGAATTCATGAATAATGTCTGGATTACCAATGTCACGCTTTTGAGCTGTCATAGACATTAACAAGTGATTACGCACTAGCCAGCTAACCAACTCAGTGTCCCATTTGCCTAGTTGATGTTGTTTGCAAAATTCTCGAACTTCTTCTGCCCCAACAACAGAGTGGTCACGACCGCTGCCCTTGCCAATATCATGGTAGAGGCCAGCAATATAGAGTAGCTCAATTTTGGGTAGCTCATGCACTAGTCGAGCGGCTACTGGAAAACGCTCTCGCTCCCTTGGTAGACGTAATTCGCGCATTTTTTTCACTACTTTCATAGTGTGGGCATCAACGGTATAAATATGATAAAGGTCGTGTTGCATGCGGCCCACAATTTTATTAAAACTGGGTAAGTAATCCCCTAGTACGCCTTGACGTTGCATTTCCAATAGCGTGTGTGACATGCGCTTAGGAGAGCGCAATAACTCCATAAACAAACTATTTACCCTGATGTCGCGGCGGTATTTATCGTCTATAAGGTGTCTGTGGGCTTGAATCAAGCGTTTACACTCAGCTCCGATCGCATGACACTTTGGGTGCTGCGCTAAAATCACAAAGGTTTCGATGATGGAAAATGGGTGGCGTAAAAATACACTGGGATAGCACGCTTGTAATCGACCATTGCGAAGTTCAAAGCGACGGCTAATAGAAATAGCCACGTCTTCATCATGGGCATGCAAGATGGCTTGATCAAAGAGCTGCAGCAGTGTTTGGTTAAGCTCAGCTATGTGCATTGCTGTGCGGTAATAGCGATGCATAAATTGCTCAACAGCCAAGGTGTCATCATTGTCTTCGT
>JAIBDW010000078.1 GCA_024686035.1 Oceanospirillaceae bacterium | reverse complement strand
TATTGACCGTCTTTAAAATATGCCACTTAGCGTTTCCTAGTGAAGTGAGTTTTGCATAAATATACGCTCGGTGAAAGCTCTAAGGCATTGCCTCAAGCTGTTTTTATGGTCAAAATAGTGCTGATCTATCTAACCTTAGACCTCTCTTTTTGTTCCACTTTGGTAACCCTATGAAAAATAATCGATTACTGATTTTATTAGGCAATCAGTTGTTCCCATTGAATGATATTCACTTGGCCAATGCCAACGCCATCTTCATGGCTGAAGATCATGGACTATGCACTTATGAACGTCATCACAAATTAAAGATACTGATGTTTTTGGCGTCTATGCGAGAAAAGCGAGATGAGCTTTTAGCTCATGATTACAGTGTGGAATATGTGGGTATAGAACAACCAGAATTTGAACTAGCTTACGAGCAAAAACTAGCCGCTTACGTCGCCAAGACCAAGGTGACCTCTTTGGTGATGTTTGAAATTGAAGACAAAGCCTTTGAACTAAGGCTTAAGGCATTTGCGACGCTGCATAATCTGTCCCTTAACATATTACCATCGCCGATGTTTTTACTAACACGAGAAGAATTTTTAGAGCTGAACCAATCCTTTAAAGTATTGCGTATGGGTAATTTTTATAAAGGGGTTCGCAAAAAGCTGGATTTGTTAATGGATGAAGACCAAAAACCACTAGGGGGTCAGTGGTCTTTTGACGAAGACAATCGAAAAAAAATCCCCAAAGGTCAAGCGTTGCCAGAGCTCTACAAACCCTGTGAATCGACTTATATTAGTCTACTAAAACCCATGATAAAGTCCAAATTTGCGCATCATCCAGGTGACGTGGAAGATGTTTGGATGCCACTGACGCGTATCGATGCCCTAAAAAACATTGATTACTTTTTAGCCATAAAGTTTGAAAACTTTGGTGTTTATGAAGATGCTATATTGCAAAATGACACCTTTATGTTTCACAGTGCATTAAGCCCGTCATTAAACTTGGGCTTGATTACGCCGCGAGATATTATTGACAAGGTGCTTAGCTTTACTGAAAAAAACCAAGTGCCACTTAACTCTGTGGAAGGCTTTTTGAGGCAAATTATTGGCTGGCGCGAATTCATTAGAGGGGTGTACCAAAACCATAGTGAAACTCAGATACAAAGCAATTTCTTTAATTTTTCTAACGCGCTAAGTAGCAGCTGGTACTCAGGGGATACTGGTATTCCACCCCTTGATGATGCGATCAATTTTTCCAACCAATTTGGCTACACCCATCACATTAACCGACTGATGGTGATTTCTAATTTGATGACCTTGTGTGAAGTGCATCCGCAAAATGTCTATCGCTGGTTTATGGAAATGTATGTTGATTCATCTGAATGGGTCATGACGCCCAATGTGTTTGGTATGGGTACCTTTGCAGATGGAGGTATTTTTGCCACCAAACCCTATATTTGTGGTTCTAACTACATTTTAAAGATGAGTGATTATAAAAAAGGCGATTGGTGTAATACAGTAGATGGGCTCTACTGGCGTTTTGTAAGCCGTAATATGGGTCTGCTTAAAAATAACCCACGTTTATCCTTTATGCGGGCCACCTTAGAAAAGATGGATTCACAGCGTAAAACACTCATTTTTAAGTGTGCTGAAGAGTTTATTGCAAAGCACTGCAACTCATCACAGTAGCCTGTAATGCCTAATACCTTACTCCAACGTCTTAGTTTAATTTCTTTGTGTCTGGGTTATGATGACACCTAAATTTTTTGACTGACCGAGTATGATCTTATGAGCTACGCCGCTTCGTATAAACAGGCCCTTACCAATCCAGAAGCTTTTTGGCTACAACAGGCACAACGTCTTTCTTGGTTTAACACGCCAACTCAAGCCGTTGATACTAGTGAATTGCCCACTGGACGCTGGTTTGGTGATGGGGTGATGAACACAAGCTATATGGCCTTGGATCATCACGTGAATAATGGCCGCGGTGACCAGGTGGCTATTCATTATGATTCACCTGTGACCGGCAGTAAATCTAGCCTTACTTATAGCCAGTTAATGGAACAAGTGGCTCTTTTTGGGGGTGCTTTAAGAGCGCAAGGGGTGGCTAAAGGTGATCGCGTTGTGATTTATATGCCTATGGTGATGGAGGCGGCTATTGCCATGCTTGCCTGTGCGCGTATAGGTGCTGTGCATTCGGTGGTGTTTGGTGGCTTTGCAGCGGCTGAGCTAGCGGTGCGTATAGATGATGCAAAACCTACCGCCATCATCAGTGCCTCTTGCGGCATTGAAGTGGCTAAAGTCATTGCTTATAAGCCTTTGCTTGATGAGGCGCTAAACATAGCCACCCATCAAGTGGAAAGCGTGGTGATTTTACAAAGGCCACAGTTGCAGGCGTCCCTGCAAGCAGGCCGAGACCATGATTGGCTATCACTGATGGCAAAAGCTAGCCCAGTGGAAGCCGTGCCAGTGAAGGCCACAGACCCTTTATATATTCTGTATACCTCAGGCACTACAGGCAAGCCTAAGGGTGTGGTGCGTGATAACGGTGGTCATGCCGTCGCACTGAACTACAGTATGAAAGCCATTTATAACATGAGTGCAGGCGATGTGTTTTGGGCGGCCTCTGACGTGGGCTGGGTGGTAGGCCATTCTTACATTGTCTATGGCCCCCTTTTTGCAGGCTGCACGTCTATCTTGTATGAGGGTAAGCCGGTCATGACGCCTGATGCTGGGGCTTTTTGGCGCATGATAGAAGAGTATAAAGTGAAAGCTGTTTTTTCTGCCCCTACCGCTTTTCGTGCAATTAAAAAAGAAGACCCTACCGGGCAATTGCTTAAAAAATACGACATCAACAGCTTAGAAACTGTATTTATGGCTGGAGAACGATTAGATCCACCCACTTATGAGTGGGCTTTAGAGACGATTGGTAGGCCGGTGGTTGATCATTGGTGGCAAACAGAAACAGGCTGGCCTATTTGTGCTAATCCAGTTGGATTGGATAACTTGCAAGCCAAACCGGGATCTTCTGCTGTGGTTATAGCAGGTTATGATTTACGCATTTTATCGGATGAATATGAAGAGCTTGGTAACAATCAAAAAGGCAATATTGTCCTTAAATTACCCTTACCACCAGGTTGCTTAGTGGGTATTTGGGGTGATGAAAATCGTCTTAAAGACTCCTACCTGAGCGAGTTTCCAGGCTTTTTTAGCTCTGGTGATGGGGGTTTCCGTGATGAGGATGGTTACGTATTTATTATGGGCCGCACCGATGACGTGATAAACATTGCAGGCCACCGCTTATCTACCGGTGAAATGGAAGAGGTAGTGGGCTCCCATGCCATGGTGGCTGAATGTGCTGTAGTGGGGGTGCAAGATGAGCTAAAAGGGCAGTTGCCTATGGCTTTGGTATTGCTCAAAGACGGCGCGCAGATTGGCGAAGGTCAGCTAGGTAAAGAGATTGTAGCGATGCTGCGTAAAACCATTGGCCCTATTGCAGTGTTAAAGAGTGCTCACATCGTGTCGCGTTTACCCAAAACCCGTTCAGGTAAGATTTTGCGTAAAATTATTCGTAATATTGCTAATGGCGAAGACTATGTGGTGCCATCTACCATAGATGATCCTGCAAGTTTGGACGAGATCAGTGCTCTTGTGCGTAGCTAATGATCGCGGCAGTGCTGGTTGACCAGTATTTGCAGTAGGGGTTTGAAGTAGGCAAAGGCATAGGTTTTCATATCCGCTACCTTGCCTGCATCATCCACTAAGCGCACTTGTATAATCTCTTCTAGATAAGGGTTTTCTGCAAACTTTGCCGCCTCATCAGGGTTCATGGGCCCACCTTGTAGATTTAATGAATACACTGAAGCTGCACTAAGTTTTGAAAAATAAGTAGGCCGTGTGGCACAAAGATAGCGCTTAGCGGTGACGTGATAACGCACACATTGGGTAACTATTTCTGGAAACCATGGGTTAAGCACTTGGCTGCCATAAGTTTCATGCTTTAGGTCGTGTGTGTCCGTCATGGAAAAAGTACCAAAGTCATTGGTAAAATGACCAATGTCATGCAAAAGGGCTGCAGCGATCACAGCATCAGACAAGCCTTGGTGCTTTGCAAGTGATGCCGCTTGCAACATATGTTGAGCCATAGTGACGGGCTCACCTAAGTATTCTTGGGTGCCGCTGTGTTCAAAAATGTAGCTTAAGTGAGCCACTATAGTGTCAGCTGTTAGGTGTTGATCTGTGTCTTTGGTAGGCACGATGTCCATAGGATTCTCCTAATCTTCTGTGATATTTTGAGAGGTTTTCTTATGGGCCTTATCAAGCACGGCTAAGCGCGAAAGTAAGCCGTCCATGTCGGCATAACAACCTTGTAACCAGCGTGTGCCTGAACCTGAAAATGCCTTGCGTGCATGCAGTACACGCGTGTTATCTATGACAAAACAATCACCTGGTTTAAGCCTAAAGCCTATTTCTAAGGCCGGGTCGTTAATGATCTCACCCAAACGTCTGTAAGCCACATAGTAGTGTGCCATGTGTTCAAATGGAATGTCGCTAAAGGGTGCAGCGGACCGATTGTTAAAACGTATGCCTTGTAGCTGACCATCTGGGGCTAGCTCAATCATGGGTCGCTTGGCTTGTAAACAAACACCCTCTTCGCCAGCATATTCAAAACGGGCGCAGTAACGAGTGAGTAAATCAAAACCGTGAGGATCTTCTTTTTGTAATTGCGCAGCCGCCATGAAACCATCGACTAAAACATTGTCACCCCCTGGTGCAGAGCTTTCTAGGCAGTAAAGCACCTGAATAGTAGGCACTGGATCACGGTAAGGATTGTCTGTGTGGGCTTGTAAGGCTAAGCCTGTAAAAGCAAGATTGGTGGGCTTTTCTTCTACTTTTACTTCAAATACCTTCCCATAGTTGGTTTCGCGCAAGTGACCAAATAAGTCCACTACTTGGGTTAATGCCAAGGGTTTAACTGGGCCATTATTGAGTTTGGCAAAACCAAAACGAGCAATGTGAGCAAGCCATGTGTGTAGTGCTTGAGTAGATGTAGAAACACGATGAAAATCACCTTCTGGTAGCTTGCCCATCAAGCGATTGTCCCATAAAGTTTGACAAGGTTTGTGCCAACCTTTGCCAGGGTCACACGAAGTGTCATAGGCATGCTCAAGCAGCCAGACTAAGGGGTAATCTAAGCTTTTGTTTTCTGGCA
Source organism: Oceanospirillaceae bacterium (assembly GCA_024686035.1). Classification (GTDB taxonomy): domain Bacteria; phylum Pseudomonadota; class Gammaproteobacteria; order Pseudomonadales; family Balneatricaceae; genus Njordibacter. The sequence goes on along the minus strand of JAIBDW010000078.1, from coordinate 3,443 downwards.
TGAAGGTGGCAGTGAGGGTATGAGGATGTTGCTGGGGGTGCAACTGCGCCTGGCTTATGTAAGTGCTAGCAGGTATATCTTGCAAAGCGATTAATCGCTGGCCGTTGTCTGGGCTTCGAGTGTCTTTGTCTAAGGCATTATCTCTTAACCACATGGCGTGAAAGCGTGAAGTGTTGCCGTCTACAGTGAGGCTGATGACGTTGCCCTTGGGCGCTATAGTGACAGTGTTCATACAATACCCCTGTGTTGATTTCTTAAAGTGAGCTTAAGTGGGTGGCGTCTAGAGTCGACAACTGAGCCAGTGATTAAGGGTAGCCCCCATATCAAAGTAGACTGCTTTTAATCCAGTGTGCTTTTCAGGTTTTGGTGCAGTGATGGCCACGGGTAATAGGCCTTCATCACCCGTTATAGCCCAGTGGGCTGCTGCTTTACCAAATAACGTGCCAGGCCCAATACCACGACCACTATAGCCGTATAACCGAATGCCATTAACACCCATGGAGGTTATTTTTGGTAATTTATTTGCAGTCATAGCAATCTGCCCATCCCACATATATTCAAACCTATAGTCGCTAATTTGAGGAAATAGTTTGGCAATTTTTCGATGAGCCCAAGGCAGGTGGGCGTCAGTGTTTTTTCCACCTAATGAACCCACACCCCCAATAATTAGTCTGCCATGTTGATCCATTCTAAATGATGACATAACTGTATTGGTGTCCCAACAGCCTTCGCCGTTAGGAAGTACCGTAGCCCTTTGAGTGGGTGTCAGTGGTGCAGTGGCAAATTGCACATAGTTAACCCGAGTGAAGCGTGTGCAAAAAGAGGTTGATTCATAGGCGTTAGTGGCATGGATCAGCTTGTGTGCAGTAATGCTGCCATTTGCCGTTTTGATGAGCCAGTGATGGCCATCATGTTGGTATGAAAGAGCGCGTGAGTGTGTATAGATCACCACACCCGCTTCAACCGCGGCGGTTGCCAGACCTAAAGCGTAATTTAAGGGCTGTAAGGTGCCTGCTCTTAGGTCAAACAAGGCGCCTAAAAATTGGTTCGAGCCAACGCGTTGTTGTGTTTGGTGTGCATCTAATAAACTCACAGGAGCCATACGCGCAGTTTGTTGGGCAAGGCGGGCTTTAAGTTGGCTTAATCCTGCTTTATTGGTGGCACAATGCAAGGTGCCATTGCGCAGAGGGTTGCAATTGATCTGGTGATTTTCGATGAGAGAAAACACTAGCTGTGGTGCAGCAGCTAGGGCATGGTTGAGCTTAATACCTGCGGTTTGTCCAAGGATTTTCTCTACTTCATCTGGGGGCGTCCATAGGCCTGCATTAACTAAGCCTACGTTTCTACCAGAGCCACCATGGCCTATGTTTTGGGCTTCCAATACTCGCACACTCATGCCCTGTTGTGCCGCATGAAGAGCGGCGCTTAGGCCGCTGTAGCCTGCGCCTATAATCACCAGATCACAGTGTTCATGGTGGCCCAGTGGCTTATCTTCAATGCTTTGGCTGGTGTCTGTTTGCCAGAGGCTCTGGTGAGTTATTGTCATGGCCGTCAAAATCCTGTTCGCTAAAGGCTTATAGCCTGAGCATTATTTTGATGATGCGATCGAATGTTTTACCGTATGGAGGGTACATCAAAGACAAAGATGGGTATCGTGCTTGTTTGAAAATGGGCCGAAGCTTGCTCATCGTCAAAAAACCTTCCACGCCATGATATTGCCCCATACCACTTTCACCAACCCCCCCAAAGGGCATATCGTGTTGGCCCACATGAAGTGCGGTGTCGTTGAGGCACACACCACCTGACCTGGTTTTGTGGATCACTTTTTCTTGGGTTTTTTTCTCATCACTAAATAAATATAAAGCTAATGGCCTATCGTGCTGATGAATGTAGTCCAATACCTCGTCTATATGCTCATAGGTCATCACCGGCAATATGGGGCCGAATATTTCTTCTTGCATCACCCGCATAGTGTCTTTGACATGGGTGAGTAGGGTGGGAGGGAACTTTCGTGTGATGTCATTTGCGACGCTGTTTGGTATTAAACTTGTGGCGCTTGCACCTTGTCTAATCGCTTCCGCTAGGGTTTCTTTAAGTCGTAAGTAAGCCTTGTCATCAATAATGGAAGTGTAATCTTTGTTTTCTATATTGGGGTAACGCTCAGCCACAATAGCTTTTGCTGCAGTGACAAACTCATCTACTTTACCTTTAGGTACAAAAACATAATCTGGCGCTACACAGGTTTGGCCTGCGTTTAAAAACTTTGCAAACAGCAAGCGTTTTGCTGCCTTGGCAATGGGGTAGTCTGGCGCAATAATGGTAGGTGATTTGCCGCCTAGTTCTAAGGTCACAGGGGTTAAATTACTGGCCGCGGCGCGCATCACTTGTCGGCCTGTGTTGCTTGAACCTGTAAAAATCAAATGGTCAAAAGGTAAGGATGAAAAATCTGAGCCTTTAGCGCCTTGCACAATAGTGAGCATCTGTTGAGGAAATTTTTCGGCCAATAAACCGTGGAGTAAATGACTTAATTCACTCGAATTAGCTGCCATTTTTATCATGCAACGATTACCTGCAGCAAGGGCACTTATCAGTGGGCTAATGCATAAAAACAATGGATAGTTCCAAGGCACTACGATGCCTACCACACCTAAAGGTTGTGGAATCACTGTGTTGCCAGATCCCAAAAGCCAAATAGACACCGAGCGGTTTTGAGGGCGCATCCATTTCTTTAAACGTTTACGAGCGTATCGAATACCATCCAGACACAAAAATAGCTCCGCTAGCTGAGTTTCTTGATGGGCACGATGACCAAAGTCATTGGAAATTGCCTGTGCAATGGCATGTTGATTAGTTTTTAGAATATCAAACAAAGTATCCAAGCTATCCAAGCGTTGCTCTAAGCTAGGGATACCTTGGCTATAGTAGGCTTGGGTCTGTGTGTTTAAAACGGCGTGTAACTCTTTTGCTGTCAAAGGTGTTGGATGATGAGGCGTTTGCATAGACAAAAATTCGCTGTAAGGGTATTTAAATACGTAATGAATCATAAAGCCAAGGCTCTGGTGGATGCAATAGGTTGTGTTAAACGCTTTGAAAAGTATTAATAGTGTGTATAAGCCACATAGTCGCTTGATAGTCCCTGATTATGCAGCTAGGGGCTGAGTTGAATCCCATAAGGGGTTATAATGGGGTATACATAGGAACATAAGGCCCAATCATGACTACCATTGCCCAAGACGATCTCATTGATAGCGTAGCAGACGCGTTGCAATTTATTTCTTATTACCATCCATTAGACTTCATACACGCAGTTCATGAAGCGTATCTGCGCGAAGAATCACAAGCTGCGAAAGATGCGATGGCACAAATATTAATTAACTCGCGCATGTGTGCCCAAGGTAAGCGCCCTTTATGTCAGGACACGGGCATTGTGACCGTGTTTGTAG
>JAIBDW010000108.1 GCA_024686035.1 Oceanospirillaceae bacterium | reverse complement strand
TGCTGTCTTGAATGCTGGTTTACCTGCATAGATTTGGTTTCTGCCACATCTTTTGTGTAGGTGCCACAGACGCCTTTACCTTGGGTATGCACTGCTAGCATGATCTGTGTTGCTTGTTCTTCATCATGATTAAAGAATCTGGCTAACACATCAATGACAAACTCCATCGGAGTGTAATCATCGTTTAATAGCACGACTTTATATAATGAAGGGTGGGCAACTTTAGGGCGAGTTTGCTCTATCACCTGCAAGTCATGGTTGTCATTTGGTGTATTTTCGTTATCTTGGCTCATTAGGGTGGTGTTATCGCTTTTGTAATTAGTGTGTTGTGAGGCCGCAGTAGATATGAATGCGCTCTAGATTTAACAATTTCAATCATAACGTTACTCTTGGGCCTATGTCTGCATTTTTTCAGAGTAGAAATGTAAACGCCGGTAAATTTCTTTAAACCACTATCTTTCATCTCATGATTGGCGTGATTGATATCAGCATAACAATTCTTTAGAGCTAAAAAAACCAGCCTAAGCTGGTTTTTTTATTGCTGCAATGCAGATGTTACATATTAGCAATAATAGCATCGCCAAATTTTGAACAAGACAATAAAGTGGCGTCAGGCATTTGGCGCTCAAAGTCATAAGTTACAGTTTTAGCATTGATAGCACCTTCAGTGCCTGCAACGATTAGGTCAGCAGCTTCTAACCAACCTAAATGACGTAACATCATTTCAGCAGACAAGATGATGGAGCCTGGGTTTACCTTGTCTTGGCCAGCATATTTTGGCGCTGTACCATGAGTGGCTTCAAATATTGCGATGTCATCACTTAGGTTAGCACCTGGCGCAATACCAATGCCGCCTACCTCAGCTGCTAGTGCATCTGAGAGGTAGTCACCGTTTAGATTTAACGTAGCAATCACATCATAATCTTCTGGACGTAAAAGAATCTGCTGCAACATAGCGTCTGCGATCACGTCTTTGATGACAATATTTTTGCCAGTGTTTGGGTTCTTCATTTCACACCAAGGGCCGTCACCAATGACTGTAGCGCCGAATTCTTGTTGAGCAATCTCATAGCCCCATTCTTTGAAAGCACCTTCGGTAAACTTCATGATATTACCCTTGTGCACCAAGGTTAATGAATCACGATCATTATCGATTGTGTATTGAATGGCTTTACGAACTAAGCGCTTTGTACCTTCTTCTGATACAGGCTTAATGCCGATACCACACATTTGGTCAAAACGGATTTTAGTGACCCCCATTTCGTCTTGCAAAAACTTAATGACTTTTTCGGCTTCTGGAGAGCCTGCTTGCCATTCAATGCCGGCATAGATATCTTCGGAGTTTTCACGGAAAATAACCATGTCTACATTTTCAGGCTTGATTACTGGGCTAGGCACGCCCGCATACCAACGCACTGGACGTTGGCAAACATAAAGATCTAGCTCTTGTCGCAGAGCCACGTTTAAAGAACGAATACCACCACCCACTGGTGTGGTTAGAGGGCCTTTAATGCCCACTTTGAATTCTTTAAATGCGGCTAATGTTTCTTCAGGCATCCAAGTATCAGCATCATAGGTGACTGTTGCCTTTTCACCAGCGTATACTTCCATCCAGTTAATCTTTTTGGTGCCATTGAACGCTTTCTCTACAGCAGCATCTACTACTTTAAGCATTACTGGTGAAACGTCAAAACCAATACCATCACCTTCAATATAAGGGATAATAGGATCGTTTGGCACGTTTAGAGAGAGGTCTGCGTTAACAGTAATTTTAGAGCCTTGCTCAGGTACTGTGATGTGTTGATATGTCATGAGTTCTCCGGATGCTTAAAAAATAGCCTTGTGGCGTAGACAAAACGATTTATACAATTGTTTTGTAGTCGAAGCTAATTATAGCTTGAATGGCTCTGCAGGCCCAAGGAATCATGTAGTTATTTTACAAAATTCTAACAATTCACAGTACAAATAAAGGAAAATGAGTGTCTAACATCTTAGTTTTTAATAAACCTTTTCAAGTATTAAGCCAGTTCAGCAATGGCCAAGGCCGAGCCACTTTAGCTGACTACGTTGATAAACCAGGCTTTTATCCTGCAGGAAGACTGGACTATGATTCAGAAGGTTTGATGGTATTAACCAACGATGGAGTGCTACAGCATCAGATTGCAAATCCCAAACATAAGTTAGAGAAGACCTATTGGGTGCAGGTCGAAGGTCGAGCAAGTGAAGATCAATTGAAGTGCTTACGGGCCGGGCCTGTGCTAAAAGATGGCCCTACCAAAGCTGCAAAGGTGAGATTGCTTGGTGCCCAAGCCCACACACTATGGCCTCGTGTGCCGCCGATAAGAGAACGCGCTGCTATTCCAACTCAATGGTTAGAGATTCGTATCAGTGAAGGCCGCAATAGGCAAGTAAGGCGCATGACTGCAGCTGTAGGTTTGCCCACCTTACGTTTAGTTCGAGTGGCAATAGGTCATTGGCGCCTAAAAGGTTTAGATATTGGCCAATGGCGCTTGGAAGATGTTTAGATAGCTAAGGTCAATCCCCTTGCCAGCGTTTAGTTGCTTGCTTGTCCGATTCTTTAGCATCAACCCAAGTCTTGCCATTTTGTGTGATTTCAGCTTTCCAAAATGGCGCGTCTTGCTTTAAGTAATCCATGACAAATTCACAAGCACTAAACGCATCAGTGCGATGCCTTGATGCGACCCCTACTAACACAATTTGCTCATGAGATTGCAACTTACCTACCCTGTGTATGACATGAATGCCTTCTATAGACCAGCGATCATGGGCTTTTTTTACGATTGTTTGTAGACAGTTTTCTGTCATGCCAGGATAGTGCTCAAGCTCCATAGCCTCTACCCTAGCGTCGTCTAAATCTCTGACTAAGCCTACAAACAATACTGCTGCGCCTGTGCCAGCAGGATTTATGTGCAACAATTTTTGATAATGTTGATTGATATCAAAATCTGCTTCTTGCACGAGAATGAGGTCATTGGTTTTCATGGCATTAATATCTCTGGAATATGTCCATAAGCCTAGGCGTGGGGGCCTGGTTCGGTTAAAATTAACCACTAATATATATTCTGTTTACCGCTTGAATCAATTCTATGAGTGAATCTACTTCTACACGGGTAATTGTCGGCATGTCTGGCGGTGTCGACTCGTCTGTTTCTGCTTTGCTGCTAATGCAACAAGGGTATCACGTTGAAGGCCTATTCATGAAGAACTGGGACGAAGACGATGGCACTGAGTATTGTACGGCCAAGCAAGATTTAGCTGACGCCCAAGCGGTATGCGATAAACTAGGTATTCATTTACATGCTGCAAATTTTGCCGCCGAATACTGGGATAATGTGTTTGAACACTTCCTTGCTGAATATAAGGCCGGCCGGACACCTAATCCTGACATCCTTTGTAACCGAGAGATTAAATTTAAAGCATTCTTAGACTATGCCAAAGTATTAGGTGCAGACTATATTGCCACAGGCCATTATGTACAACGCACTGGCGAAGGCATTGAGTGTAAATTAGTTAAAGGTGTGGATGGTAATAAAGATCAAAGTTACTTTTTGCACGCTGTGGGCGCTTTAGAGGTCAGTCAAACCTTATTTCCTATCGGTGCCATGGAAAAACCAGAAGTGCGTATGATCGCCGAGGCTCACGGCCTAGCTAACTATGCTAAAAAAGATAGTACAGGTATTTGTTTTATTGGCGAGCGTCGATTTAAAGACTTTTTGCAAGACTACATACCTGCTCATCCAGGAAAAATAGAAACAGTGGACGGTGATGTTATTGGTGAGCATCAAGGCCTTATGTACCATACCATCGGTCAGCGCCAAGGTTTGGGGATTGGTGGTCTAGCCAATTATAGTGAATCGGCTTGGTATGTCGTTGACAAGGATTTAGATCGTAATCGGCTCATAGTCACCCAAGGTAAAAACCATCCTAGTTTGTTTAAATCGTCTCTCACCTGCCAACAACTCATGTGGGTTGATGGCAAAGGTCCAGACTTATCTATCAGTGCACAGAGCAAGCCTGTTTCGTTAATGGCGAAAATACGTTATCGTCAAGACGATCAACAATGCACCTTAACCGCTTTATCAAGTGGTCATGTAAAGGTGGCATTTCTAGAACCACAAAGAGCCGTAACGCCAGGACAATCTATCGTTTTTTATGATGGAGACGTGTGTCTTGGAGGAGCAGTCATTGACTGATCACCTAAATCTCAACCAACAGCGTGTGCTTGCCCTAGCCGGTATCATTCAAGCTGCTGTGCTGGTAAATCAAGTGGCAACCCAAGGCCAAGCCGATACAGATGCAAGTCTGTGTGCCCTTTCCTCTTTGTTTGTAGCCAATCCAGAACGCACTGAAGATGTTTTTGGTGGTGAACAAGCCATCCACAATTTGCGTTTAGGGTTAAACACACTTAAAGCGATTATGAATCAAGAACAAAGTGCGGCCATTAAAGACATTACCCGTTATGTGCTTGGGCTAACTCATTTACAACACAAATTAACTAAACATCCGCAGATGCTGGATGATATTAGCACTCAGCTTAATCATAGCCAAAGGCAGGTCGACTTGTATGAATTGGGCCATGCCAATGTATTAGCCAGTGTGGCTGAGACCTACTCATCTACTTTGAGTCGCTTTAATTTTCGTATCCAAGTCACAGGCAACCCCACGTACTTGCAGCAGCCTATGAACACCAACCGCGTGCGCGCTTACCTTTTAGCCGGTATTCGAGCAACAACCCTATGGCGCCAGCTAGGCGGCCGTAAATGGCACTTAATCGTGTTTAAAAATTCTTTGCAGCGTGAGTTAGACGTGCTGCTTAATCAACTTAGTCATTAACTCAATTCAGGATTCCGTTATGGATTTATCATCAATATCAGCCCTTTCTCCAGTAGATGGCCGCTATGGCAGCAAAACTGCTTCGCTGCGTCCCTATTTCAGTGAATTTGGTCTAATTTATAACAGGGTATTGGTGGAAGTACGTTGGTTGCAGCGTCTTTCAGAGCACCCACAAATTGGGGAAGTCGCGCCTTTAAGCAATGAGGCTAACGCTTTATTGGAAAGTTTGATAAATAATTTTGATGAAACTCAAGCTCAACGGGTTAAAGACATTGAAAATACCACGAACCATGATGTTAAGGCTGTGGAATACTACATTAAGGAACAGTTTGTAGATAATGCAGAGCTACATGCTATCAACGAATATGTTCACTTTGCCTGCACCTCTGAAGACATCAACAATTTGTCACATGGTTTAATGCTTAAGAATGGCTTAGAGCAAGTGATCGTGCCAGAAATGACTCAGGTATTAGCACATATTAAAAACCTTGCCCATAGCTATCAAAGTCAGCCGATGCTGTCTCGTACTCATGGTCAAACGGCTTCGCCATCCACCATGGGTAAAGAGATGGCCAACGTTGCTGCTCGTCTTGAGCGCCAGTTGAAGCAGATCAACCAGATGGAATTCTTAGGTAAAATTAATGGTGCAGTAGGCAACTATAATGCTCACTACACAGCTTACCCCGAGATCGATTGGCAAGCCAATGCCCAAGTCTTCGTAGAAAGCCTAGACTTAACGTTTAACCCATATACTACACAAATTGAACCGCACGATTATATTGCCGAGTTGTTTGACGCGATTGCGCGTTTCAACACCATTTTGTTAGATTTTGACCGTGATATTTGGGGATACATTTC
>JAIBDW010000114.1 GCA_024686035.1 Oceanospirillaceae bacterium | reverse complement strand
ACTTCCCTAATTTATGAATAACAACAAAAAATCTATTATATGCTGCTATGAACATGTCTGGTACCTTTGTTATTAGAGAGGGTATAAATACCCATCTAAAAAGTCGTAAAAAAAAGTAAAGTCCATTACCGAATACTTATTAACATTATCTAACCAATGTATTTTAATGTAAAATTTAATTTTTGTTTCAGCTCTTAGAATGGCTGGCATAACGTGTTGCAGATGAAAGGCCCTTTTCATGATATCCAAAACCTCCATTTTTCGCTTTTTGACTAGAGTTGTACTACCTATTGCTATTATTGCTGCGGCTTTTTCAGGGTTTAGTTATCTCAAAAACTCAAAACCAAAAGCGCCGGCTAATCCGATAACCGAGCAAACGTGGGGGGTATCAAGCGAAATAATCCAGCTGCAAGACATTGCTCCAGAAGTGACCCTTTATGGCGCTGTTCAAGCCAATGAAACAGCCCAATTAAGCTCAACCATTAACGCTTTTGTCAGCCAGGTGGATATTGCCCGTGGGGACAGTGTAAAAGCTGGACAAACGTTAATCCTTTTGGATGACCGTGAGTTACGTTTAACTCTTACTCAAAGACAAGCTAGTTTGAAAGATGTTGAAGCGCGCATTCAAAGTGAAATCAACAGCAACAATACCAATCAACAAGCGCTTGCAATAGAACAGCAACTCCAAGCAATCAATCAGAAAAATTTTGAACGTCAGCAACAACTGGTTGCGAAAAAAGTAGCTCCCACATCCCGCTTGGAGGATGCTTCACGAGCACTGCAGCAACAGCAATTGTCGTTACTGAATCGTAAAAATACGATTGCAGACCATCCTAATCGTATCGCCCAACTTGAATCGCAAATGACTCAAAGCAAAATTCAAATTCAATTTGCAGAATTAGATTTAGAGCGCACACGTATTGTTGCTCCATTTGACGGCCGCATCCTTAGTGTAGATACAACATCGGGTAACCGTGTTCGAAACGGTGATCGTGTGGTGAAGCTTTACAACACCCAAAGCTTGGAGGTAAGAAGTCAAATTCCAGCCAGGTATCTTCCCTTGATGCAAACGGCTAATTCTGGGCGCGGACTAGAGGCCAGTATTGATCATAATGGTAAGACATACGGCATCACGTTAGAGCGTTTGTCCGCAGAAGCTTCATCGACCCAAGGTGGCATTGATGCGTTCTTTAGTTTAGATCGTGATCAAGACATCGAAATTGGTCGCAACTTACAGGTTAAAGTTAAACTACCCACCGAAGCTAATGTAGCCACACTGCCTGCGTTAGCCATCTATGGTCAAAACCGTATCTACCGTATTGTTGAGGATCGCTTAGAAGCATTAAGCATCCAACGAATCGGCGATTGGACCAGCCCCGATGGTAAGCGCTTAACGTTAGTGCGTGGAGCAGATTTACGCAGTGGTGATGACATCTTAATCACACAGCTTCCCAATGCCGTCACTGGCTTGTTAGTCGAAAAGCGCTAGTCGGAGCATAAACACATGATGCAATCATTTATTAGCCTCTTTGCAAGTCATCGAGTAGCGCCTAACCTTTTAATGTTACTGCTATTTTTGTCTGGCGGTTACGGCCTAAAGCAGCTCAATACACAATTTTTCCCAGATTTTGCCATTGACGTTGTCAGTGTTTACATTGCTTGGCCTGGGGCCGCTGCAGAAGATGTTCAAAAAAACATCACTATACCCGTTGAGCAAGAGCTCAAAACCGTTGCAAATGTTAAAAAAGTGACTTCCAGCACCACCCGTGGTGGAGTATCCATCGCCTTAGAAATAGAGAGCGGCTCCGACTTTGGTGAAGCCACTAATTCGATTAAACAGCGCGTAGATGCGGTACGTAACTTACCTAAGGATTCTGAAACCCCAACGGTTGGGCAGGTGGTCAGGTATGACAATGTGGGCACCATTCTCATCACATCCAATGGGCCCATCTATGAACTCACAAACTTAGCCCGTCAAGCAGAGCGGGAATTGCTCAGAAGAGGCATCAGTAAGATTAATATTACTGGTCTACCTGAACAAGAAGTCGCTATTCAAATTGAGCCTAACACCCTCCATGATCTTGGCTTATCATTACAGAATATAGCCGGCCTAATCAACAATCAAAGCCAAGATGTGATGGCTGGTACTGCAGGTCGCACAGATGGCTCAAGGCAATTGCGCGCCACAGGCAAAGTCTCAGACGTGCGTAGTTTTGAACAGCTGCCTTTACTAACGGGCGATAACGCCCAGCTACTTCGCTTAGGTGACGTAGCAGACATCAGCCTTCGGCCCAAGGAAGATCAAGGCACTATTAATTATGAAGGAAGGCCCGCGGTCCAGCTGGAGATCATGCGCAGCGCAAATGATGACACCATTAAAACTGCAGGGGTTATGAATGACTGGGTGGTAGAGGCACGCCAACGCCTGCCAGAGGGTGTAGAAATAGCGGTATTTGATGAGCAATGGCTTTTACTAAAGGCGCGTATCAGCTTGCTTATTAATAACGGCGCCTACGGTTTACTTTTTGTAGTCGGTTTGTTGTTTATATTTCTCAACTCAAGAGTGGCGTTTTGGGTTGCCATGGGCATTCCAGCTTCACTGCTAGCCACCTGGGGAGTCATGTACTTCATCGGCGGGTCTATCAATATGATCAGCCTCTTCGGTATGATTATGGCTTTGGGTATTATTGTAGACGATGCCATAGTGGTGGGCGAAGATACCCTGTCACACTTCCAACAAGGCGAAGCTCCGTTAGAAGCGGCCTTAGGTGGCGCTCAACGTATGATGGGGCCTATAACGGCCTCTTCTCTAACCACCATTGCAGCCTTTTTGCCGCTATTATTGATTAATGGCATCATTGGCAGCATCTTAGCTGACATACCCATCGTCGTCATTTGCGTTATTTTAGTGTCCTTGGTCGAGTGTTTTTTAATCTTACCAGGCCATCTACATCATGCTCTTAAAAGTCAAGCTAACAAGAAACCTGCTCGCTTACGAGCCTGGTTTGATAGGGGTTTTGAAAATTTCAAAAATAATGTATTCCGCCCTGCCGTTAGCTTTGCGATTGATTTTCGCTTAGTCACATTCAGTCTGGCAATTACCACATTAGTATTGGCTGTGGGCTTACTAGTGGGCGGGCGCATTCAGTTCGCATTCTTCCCTAGTGTCGATGGAGACAACATACGTGCCAACGTGCAATTTAGCAGTGGCACACCAGCAAGTGAGGTTGCATCCTACTTAGTCATGGTGGAGGACGCTTTACTAGAAACTGAGGCTGAATTAGGCGGTGGTTTAATCAAAGAACGAGTGAGTTATTTTGGTTCTAATAAGCTTCCTACCGCCGGCATTTCTAGCACCGAGCAAGTGGCATTATTGCAGGTAGAGCTTGATAGCTCAAAATTGAGATTGACCTCTAATGCTGAATTCATAGACGTATGGAATAAAAAAATACCCAAAGTACCTGGGTTAGAAAAAATCATTATCGACCAGCCTCAGTCTGGCCCGCCAGGAAAACCTATTGAAGCCAATATCACTGGGGCTAGCGCTATCGTAATGAAAGCAGCGGCTCTAGACCTACAAACCTCATTGAAGGTATTTTCAGGGGTTCAAAATATTGACGACAACCTCCCGTATGGCATGGAACAGTTGATCTTTAGCCTAACCCCTGAAGCCACTACTTTAGGCCTAAGTAGTGCCTATATTGGACGTCAGTTACAATATGCTTTTGATGGTGTCACTGTTCAGAGCTTTTACCTGGGCGCAGACGAAATCGATGTAAGGTTGATGCTCAAAGACCAAGACCGTAATAGCCTGGCTACTTTGTATTCCTTGCCTATTATTCTTCCAACAGGCAACACTGTACCTTTATTAGAGTTAGTGGAATTTAGCTCACGACGTGGTATTGATAAGTTCAGTAGTGAAAACGGGCAGTTAACAGTGTCTGTAAAAGCAGACGTGGATGTAGGCACCACTAATGCCAACGTAGTAATAGCGGCGCTAAAAGAAGAGGTTATCCCAAATCTTGAACGCCAATATGGCGTGAAAATTGCGTTTGGTGGCGCTAGGGCTGACGAGCGCGACACTTTGGGTGACATGCTTACTGGCTTAGTATTAGCCCTTATTCTTATCTACATCGTTTTAGCTTGGGTATTTACATCTTACACTTGGCCCGTTGCTGTCATGTTTACCATACCGTTTGGTTTAACAGGTGCGGTGTTAGGCCATTTGGTGATGGATAGGGACCTTACCATATTGTCATTATTCGGCTTATTTGGTTTATCCGGCATCGTTATTAACAACAGTATTGTATTGTTGTCTTTCTATAAAGGCTTCCGTGAAAAAGGTATGGAGCCCAAAGCAGCGATAATAGAAGCCGCATGCCAACGCTTAAGAGCCGTATTATTAACTTCAATGACGACCATTGCAGGGTTAACTCCAATCTTGTTTGAAGAGTCACTGCAGGCACAGTTCCTCATCCCTATGGCGATATCAATTGTATTTGGTTTGGCACTTGGCACCATCCTTATCTTGTTTGTTGTACCATCAATGGTGCTAATGCTAGAAAATTTAGGGGCAGTGGTTACGGGTAAAAAGCGCAGCACCTAAGCTTTGAAGTGAATTAAAACAGACGCAACTGTTGTTGCTGGGCTTGGGGCTTTAATTTAAGCCCCAAGCCTAACAACCTTACACCTTTAACTTGTTGGTCACCGTCACCATTTTGAAATGCAAGTTTTAGGAGTGTGTTGAAGAAATCCACGTGAATATTTGTGCTGGCTTGTTCTCTTGTAAGTTGTGAAAAGTCTGCAAACTTCAACTTCACTACCAATCCAGAAACTTCATAATGGTGAGATAGTTTTTCAAACCTCTCCATAAGCTCTAAGTACAGCGGCCCCAAAGCATCACTACAGCTTTCTATACTGGTTAAGTTTTGAGCATAGGTATTTTCGACAGAAATTGATTTTCTTACACGGCTAGTTTGCACGGGTCGATGATCTTCACCAAACCTTCGCAAAGCCAGGGTTTGACCCATGCGGCCAAATTTTT
>JAIBDW010000045.1 GCA_024686035.1 Oceanospirillaceae bacterium | reverse complement strand
GACAAAGAACAAGGCGTATCAGTATTGCTCACTGGCAACGGCAAAGGTAAAAGTAGCTCGGCTTTTGGCATGCTTGGTCGCAGTTTAGGTTATGGTCACAAATGCGCCGTAGTGCAGTTTATAAAGGGCGACTGGGAATGTGGTGAAGAACTGTTCTTTAGCCAATTACCACTAGTGTCATACCATGCCATGGGTGCTGGCTTCACTTGGGAAACCCAAAATCAAGAAGCCGATAAAGCCGCAGCTGAAAAAGCTTGGGTTTTAGCCGCATCTTTACTTGCAGATCCTAACATCGATTTTTTAATCTTAGACGAGCTCACCTATATGTTTAGCCATGGCTGGCTAGATTTGGAGATGGTTGCAACAGCGATCCGTGAACGCCCTGCCAACATGAACCTTGTCGTCACAGGGCGCGGGGCACCACAAGGGTTGATTGAAGTGTGCGACACTGTGAGCGAAATAAAAGATATAAAACATGCATTTAGGGACGGGATTAAAGCTCAGCGTGGCATTGAATTTTAGCTAAAAAAAATGGCCTGAGTGACCTCAGACCATAAAATCGCCACTGATATGTGGAAAGCCTGTTTACCATACTGGCAGCAATACATGCTGCCAAGTAAATGACCTAAAATTCAGAATAATTCCGAAAGCTTTATTGAATATATTGATACTCAATCCACCCCTAGCATTTTTATGTAGAGACTAAACTCATGTCCATTGCACTATTTTTTGGTTCCACCACAGGTAATACAGAAGACATAGCCGACCAAATCCGTGACACTTTAGGCACTGATAATGTAGATATTTTTAACGTGGCAGATGATTCTGTAAGCTTGATGCTAGACTACGAAACAGTCATTTGCGGCATTCCCACCTGGGACTACGGCGAGTTGCAAGCAGATTGGGAAGACATTTGGGAAGAGATTGATGCGTTAGACTTGTCAGGCATTAAGATGGCCTTTTTTGGATGTGGCGACCAGATTGGTTATCCAGAGTGGTATCAAGACGCCATGGGGTTGCTGCATGATAAATGCCTAGGCCTTGGCGCTAAGCCCATAGGTTACTGGCCCACGATGGGTTATCAATTCGAGGCATCCAAAGCTGCAACAGCTGATGGTTCTCAATTTATCGGTTTGGCGGTTGATGAAGACAGTCAGCATGAGCTTACAGACCAACGCGTAAGCACCTGGTGCAAGCAACTTCTTGAAGAGGTCGGTGAGCACTAGCTATGGATAAAACCCATATATATAAACAATAAAGAATTTTTTGATAAAAAATAGCGAAAAAAGCGAGCACTAACTATGGATGCAAAAGGCCCCTTATCTGGATATAGAGTGGTTGAGCTAGGGCAACTGCTTGCAGGCCCTTTTGCCGGTTGTATGCTGGGATACTTTGGTGCTGAAGTCATCAAGATTGAATCTCCAAACGGTGGCGACCCTATTCGCAACTGGCGTCAAATGAAGGACGGCACATCTTTATGGTGGTACTCATTAGCTAGAAACAAAAAATCAGTCACGATAGACCTTAAAACTACAGCCGGTATCGAGCTAGTTAAACAGCTCATCAATACAGCAGACATTGTCATCGAGAATTTTCGTCCAGGTGTCGTAGAAAACTGGGGCATTGGGCCTGACGAATTTAAGCAATCCAACCCTAAGCTTGTGTATGCTCGTATCTCAGGCTATGGGCAAACAGGGCCCTATGCTAGCAAACCTGGGTTTGCCTCTGTGTGTGAAGGAATTAGTGGTTTTCGCTACGTTAATGGTCACCCAGGTCAAGCTCCCGTGAGACCCAATCTAAGCATTGGCGACACTATTTCTGGCATCCATGCGGCACTGGGTATTTGTTTGGCACTGCTTGAACAAAAACACAGCGGCAAAGGCCAAGTGGTGGATGTGGCACTGTATGAGTCTATGTTTAATTTAATGGAAGCTGTGGTACCTGAGTATGATGGCGCCAATGTCATTCGGCAGCCCTCTGGCAGCACAGTGACGGGCATTGTGCCTACGAATACCTATAGGTGCTTAGATGGTAAATACGTTGTGATTGGGGGGAACGGAGATTCTATATTCCAGCGCTTAATGGCTGCAGCTGGCTACCCAGAAATGGCTTGCGACCCTGCCTTATCATCTAACGCGGGTCGTGTAGAGCACGAAGCGAGTATTGACAAAGCCTTGTGCGCTTGGTGTGCAGAAAATGATTCCGTGAGTATTTTGGCGATTTTAGATAAAAACAGAGTGCCTGGTGGTCCCATTTACAACGTTGAAGACATGGTCAATGATGAACATTTCAAAGCCAGAGGGCTGTTTGAAAATGTAGAGATCAATGGTGAAGCATTAAAAATTCCAGCCATTTTGCCCAAACTTTCTGATACGCCAGGGGCCACTCGCTGGGCGGGGCCAAAATTGGGTAGCCATACCCATGATGTGTTGGGTGATTTATTAGGTTTATCTAGCCAGCAGTTAACGCAACTTGCTCAAGACGGCGTTATAAAAAAACCAAACTAATGCCAAAGCTTGAAGCCCTAATACCCACAACCAAGCTGTGGCGTATGCAACTTGTGGGTATACTCCGGTGGCACTAGAGGGCTAAAGATTAATCACTACACCCAAGCCCCACCATAAATGATGCCACTGGCTCCATTGGTTAATGATCACCCATTGACTGCACATATACACCAACATACCTGACACGCTCACTATATGCGCACTGATACCATAACGCTGAGCATAGGCAGCTAGCGCCCCCAGCACCACAAAGCCTGCAGTCATTGCCACAGCCATAGTCAGAATAATTTGCGCCGTTTGAGATTCAGACAAAGCCAGATAATCGCGTAACCAATACCCGGACCACAAGCCCACAAACGCACCAAAAACGCCTTGGGTCGCTATAGACAAAGGTGCAATCTGGTAAAAACGTGGGTGTTTTATCACTTGCCACAAAGCCACTAGTTGCTGAGCTAAACTTTCACCATTTGAGTTCACCTGGTATTTTGGCACTAAACTATAGACCATTACACTGGCTATCACACAGGCGACAGCTAAGCCTTGAAACAAAAGCCGCCAGTCTCCCCATGTAAGAAACCACTGCACAGGCGTAGACGCACAAACCACCCCAAGCCCCCCTGACATCAATTGCAGACCATTAACTAAGGGTAGTTTTTGTGATGGTAGCAGGTTGGCGTAGGCGGTGAACGCTGCCATCAAACAGGCAGATACGCCTATACCAATAAGTCCACGCCCTACCAACAATCCTAAAGCAGAGCTTGCAAAGGCGAGTAAATAAGCACTGCTAACCAAGCCCATTTGGTTAGCATTTAGGCCAAATTCACTCACCAAATCTGGCGCAATAGCCACATTCACTACACGATATAAAAACGACAAAAAATAACCAAAGGCAAAAGGTAAAAATAGTTTAAATAACATCCATGTGCCTTTGGTTAAAGTGAGTATGATGCGAACTCCCCATTAAAGGACTTCAATAAACCTACAAAAGCCACTAATATCAGCGTTCTTCATATCATATTTAATCGTTATCTATTAGGCCTATCCTGCATCTGACCTCTATTAAAAGCTAGCTTTAAAAATAACTTTAGCTAGATTCAACCGCTCATGTTTTAATTTACACAGGGTAGCTATTATGAAAAAAACCATATTGATCACGGGCGCTACTGACGGCATAGGCTTGCACACTGCAAAAGCCTTAGTTGCTTTAGGCCATGCAGTATTGATACATGGCCGAAGCCCAGAAAAGCTAGCCCAAGTAGAAAAAACCCTTAACGCTATACCCAACGGCACACAGGTAAAACCTTATCGAGCCGATTTATCAAATCTTTCACAAGTGGCTACTTTTGCAAGCGTTGTAAAAGCTAATCACAGCAGGCTGGACGTAATCATCAACAATGCAGGCGTGTTAAAAACCAACACCCCGTTTAATGCTGACGGTATGGATGTGCGCTTTGTCGTGAATACGCTGGCACCCTATTTACTCACCCAAAAATTGTTACCTTTACTAGACACCACAGCACGTGTGATCAATCTCTCCTCTGCAGCACAAGCCCCAGTAGATTTAGATGCCCTAAGAGGTAAAAAACGTGTCAGTGAAGATTTAAATGCTTACGCACAAAGTAAACTAGCTATTACTATGTGGTCATTTTTTATGGCTCAGCAATTAAGCCCCAAAGGCCCTATGATAGTGGCTATTAATCCAGGCTCATTACTGGCCACAAAAATGGTAACGGAAGGCTTTGGCATCGCTGGAAAAGACATCAACATGGGTTCTGACATCCTTATCCGCGCATGTTTGTCGGATGAATTTAACCACACATCTGGTGAATATTTCGACAACGATTCAGGCCAGTTTGCAGCACCCCATGGTGATGCTCTTGATGCTAAAAAAAATCAACAGTTAGTTGAATGCATCCAAGACCTGTTAAATAAAAGTAGGGATGAGCCAATTTTTACAAAAAAAATACCCTGACAGAGCAGGGTATTTATAATCATCGTTTAATTAATATAATGAGTTTATTTTAGAACGGGATGTCATCGTCAAACCCATCATCAAAACCACCGGCTTGTTGCTGTGGTTGTTGCTGCTGGGCTGGCGGTTGTTGCTGATAAGACTGTTGCTGCTGGGGCCTGCCTTGAGGGGCTTGCTGATTATAGCTTTGCTGCTGGCCTGCGCCTTGAGGGGCGTTTTGGCCACCTTGTGGGCCACCTGCTTGAGCGCCACCTTGGCGGCTGTCTAGCATTTGCATTTGTGAAGCGACTATTTCAGTGCTGTAACGCTTCACACCGTCTTGTTCCCACTGACGAGTGCGTAAAGAGCCTTCTACGTATAGCTTTGAACCTTTACGCACATATTCACTGGCAATTTCTGCCAAGCGATTAAAAAATACTACTCGGTGCCATTCTGTGCGTTCTTGAGGCTGGCCTGTTTGCTTGTCTTTCCAAGATTCACTTGTAGCAATGCTTAAATTTGTGACTGCACCGCCACTGGGCATGTACTTTGTCTCTGGGTCGCCGCCCACATTGCCTACTAAAATGACTTTGTTTATGCCTTGTGCCATGATCTTCTCCTGATGTATGAGTGTTAAATTGCTGTATGTGTTAGCACACTAAATGAACCCAGTTAAGTACAACCGGGGGGAAAATTATAGGCCTTAAGTGGGCATTATTCAAAGCCTAAAGTAGTTATTTTGGGAAGAGATTTAGGACCCTTCTTTAAATGCTGTTATAGCCGGCTAGTTGTGCCTATAATGGTCGGTTTGGCCCTTAGTGGATTGACCCATGGATACGATCATAGTACGCGGTGCACGCACGCACAATTTAAAGAACATCGACATCGATATTCCGCGCGACAAACTCGTTGTCATTACTGGATTATCTGGCTCTGGCAAATCATCTCTAGCTTTTGACACCCTTTATGCCGAAGGCCAAAGACGTTATGTAGAATCTTTATCGACATACGCTAGACAGTTTTTGTCAATTATGGAAAAGCCTGACATTGACCATATCGAAGGTCTGTCGCCTGCAATTTCTATTGAGCAAAAATCCACTTCACATAATCCCCGTTCTACCGTAGGCACTATCACCGAAATTTATGACTATTTACGGTTGTTATTTGCTCGCGCAGGTGAGCCTCGTTGTCCAGATCATGGGCTGCCACTAGCAGCTCAAACTGTAAGCCAAATGGTCGACCTAGTGTTAGCTCAAGAAGATGACAAGCGTTTAATGCTTTTAGCGCCTGTAGTGCAAAACAGAAAAGGTGAACACTTACATACCTTGGACGAGCTACGTAGCCAGGGGTATATCCGTGCTCGTATCGATGGCACATTGTGTGATTTAGATGACACACCAGATTTGGAAAAGAATAAAAAGCACACTATAGAAGTGGTTGTAGATCGCTTTAAAGTAAAACAAGGGCTACAACTTCGCTTAGCCGAGTCTTTTGAAACCGCGCTAAATCTGACTGATGGCATCGCTAAAGTAGCATCCATGGACGACCCATCAGAGCCAGAAATGATCTTTTCCTCGCGCTTTGCCTGCCCAACTTGCGGTCACTCTATTGCAGAATTGGAACCACGTTTATTTAGCTTTAACAGCCCATCAGGTGCATGTCAGTCTTGTGATGGTTTGGGTATTCGTCAATTTTTTGATGCTGGAAAAGTGGTACAACAACCTGCTAACAGTTTGTCAGAAGGCGCAGTGAGAGGCTGGGATCGCCGTTCTATCTATTATTATGGCCTGCTTAGCGCCATGGCAAAACACTACGGCTTTAGCATGGAAACAGCGTGGGAAAATCTAAGCGCAGATGTCCAAAAGCTCATCCTTTATGGAACAGGAAAGGTGCCTGTTGAGTTTAATTATATTAATGATCGTGGTGACAAAATCACCCGTAATCACCCATTTGAAGGCATCATTAACAACATGCAAAGACGCTATCGTGAGACTGAGTCCAACATGGTGCGTGAAGACCTAGGTAAGTATCTTAATATGCAGCCTTGTCCTAGTTGTGAAGGTAGCCGTTTGCGCACAGAAGCTAGACATGTGTTTATTGATGAACTCAATTTGCCACAAATTACCAGTAAAGCCGTGGGTGCTTGTTCTGAATACTTTGCCAAGCTCCAGCTTTCTGGCAAACAAGGGCAGATAGCTGACAAAATACTCAAAGAAATACGCCTGCGATTAGATTTTTTAGTGAACGTGGGTTTGGAGTATCTCACCCTAGACCGTAATGCC
Source organism: Oceanospirillaceae bacterium (assembly GCA_024686035.1). Lineage (GTDB taxonomy): Bacteria > Pseudomonadota > Gammaproteobacteria > Pseudomonadales > Balneatricaceae > Njordibacter. Next base: position 8,244 of record JAIBDW010000045.1, on the reverse strand, counting down.
GATACGTTATCTGGCGGTGAAGCCCAGCGTATTCGCCTTGCAAGCCAAATAGGCGCTGGCCTTGTGGGCGTTATGTACATTCTTGATGAGCCCTCCATTGGTTTGCATCAACGAGATAATGAGCGTTTACTTAAGACACTGATCCATCTGCGTGATCTTGGCAACACAGTGATTGTAGTAGAACACGATGAAGAAGCCGTGCGCTTGGCAGATCATGTCATTGACATTGGCCCTGGTGCTGGCGTTCATGGTGGCCGTGTAGTGGCCCAAGGCACGCCAGAAGAAGTGATGGCTAATCCTGAGTCCCTAACTGGACAATACTTAAGCGGCGTGAAGTGTATCCCCCTGCCAGAAAAGCGCAACAAACCCACTAAAGGCCAGTGGCTAAAGCTGCTGGGTGCTACAGGCAACAATTTACAAAACGTAGACTTAAACATTCCACTGGGTTTAATGACTTGTGTGACTGGGGTTTCTGGCTCAGGCAAATCAACTTTAATCAATGCAACACTTTACCCTTTAGCCGCCACCTTGCTCAACAAGGCGACCACTTTGGTTGCAGCTCCTCACAAAGAAGTCATTGGTTTAAATCTAATGGATAAGGTGGTGGATATTGATCAAAGTCCCATTGGACGTACACCACGCTCTAACCCTGCCACTTATACTGGTATCTTCACGCCCATTAGGGAGTTGTTTGCAGGCACCCAAGAAGCGCGTTCTCGCGGTTACAAGCCTGGGCGCTTTAGCTTTAATGTAAAGGGAGGCCGCTGTGAAGCTTGCCAGGGTGACGGGGTAATCAAAGTAGAAATGCACTTTTTGCCTGATGTCTATGTGCCTTGTGATGTCTGTAAGGGCAAACGCTATAACCGTGAAACCTTAGAAGTTCAGTATAAAGGTAAAAGTATTACCGAAGTATTAGACATGACTGTGGAAACTGCAGTGGAGTTTTTTACCGCCGTACCTATGATTCATCGCCGCCTAAAAACCCTAATGGACGTAGGTTTAAGCTATATTTGTTTAGGCCAAAATGCGACTACACTATCTGGTGGTGAAGCCCAACGGGTGAAGTTATCAAGGGAGTTATCTAAGCGTGATACTGGCCAAACGTTATACATACTTGACGAACCCACCACTGGCCTGCACTTTGCTGACATTCAGCAACTATTAGTTGTGCTTCATCGCCTAAGAGACCACGGCAATACTATTGTGGTGATAGAGCATAACTTGGATGTCATCAAAACAGCTGACTGGGTGATAGACTTAGGTCCAGAGGGCGGCAATAAGGGCGGACAGATCATTGCAACAGGCACGCCAGAGGAAGTGGCCGCTAACTCAGCGTCTCACACAGGGCGTTTCTTGGAGCCCTTGCTGGTGCGTTAAAGACGCCCAGATAAAATAGACAGTACACGTAGTTGTAGTTTGGCCACTGTGTTTTGTAACTAATTTTATGGACTTTTTTAGTATCAAATCTAAAATAAAAAAAACCCAGCACAAGGCTGGGTTTTTTTACTACTGCAGAAAGTTACTCGTCACTAGTTACAGGACGATCAACTAATTCTACATAGGCCATAGGGGCGTTGTCACCAGGGCGGAATCCACACTTCATAATGCGGATATAGCCACCAGGACGAGCCTCATAACGAGGGCCTAGTTCATTAAACAGCTTGCCAACTGCTTCTTTGCTACGAGTGCGAGCAAAGGCCAAACGGCGATTAGCAACGCTATCTTCCTTAGCTAGGGTGATCAGTGGCTCAGCCACGCGACGCAGTTCCTTCGCTTTAGGTAGGGTCGTTTTGATCAACTCGTGCTCAAACAAAGATACAGACATGTTTTTAAACATGGCCTTACGATGAGAGCTGGTACGATTTAGATGACGACCACTTTTACGATGACGCATTTGTTAGTTCCTTATCAAACTAAGTTTGAATTTTTGCCGGTTAAGACGTTATGCCTGAATGCCTTTCAACATAGCTGGTGGCCAGTTTTCTAGACGCATTCCAAGCGACAAGCCACGAGAGGCTAGTACATCTTTAATTTCGGTCAGTGACTTCTTACCGAGGTTCGGAGTTTTAAGCAGCTCAACTTCGGTGCGCTGAATAAGATCACCAATGAAGTTTAAGTTTTCTGCTTTAAGACAGTTAGCCGAACGGACGGTTAGCTCTAGGTCGTCTACTGGACGTAGAAGAATCGGATCAATTTCCGGCTCATCAACCTTAGCTTCTGGTTCGTTGTCGTTTTCCAGGGCCACAAACACTGCCATCTGACGTTGCAGAATGGTAGCAGCGCTACGAATTGCTTCTTCAGGATCTATAGTACCGTTGGTTTCTAGATCAATCACTAGCTTATCCAAGTTAGTACGCTGCTCTACACGAGCACTTTCAACCGCGTATGCAACTCGCAATACGGGGCTAAAAGAAGCGTCTAGCTGTAGCTTGCCAATGGCGTGAGTTTCCTCTTCGCCAAGGTCGCGCGTGTCGGCTGGCTCATAGCCAGTACCGGCACGCACAGCAAGCTGCATTACTAGCTTGGTTGCAGTGTTTAAATGGGCAATCACATGGTCTGGGTTAGCCACTTCAATGTCGTGGCTCAGTGCGATGTCAGCTGCAGTTACAGTGCCCGGTCCCTGTTTAGTCAGGGTTAGGACTGCTTCTTCACCTCCGTGCATAGTTAGTGCAACACCTTTAAGGTTAAGCAAGATTTCGATGACGTCTTCTTGCACTCCCTCAATGGAGCTATACTCATGCTCGACACCGTCGATTTCTACGTCAACGATTGCCGCGCCTGCCATTGAAGACAGTAGAATGCGACGCAAAGCGTTACCTAGAGTGTGACCAAAGCCACGCTCTAATGGCTCAAGAATAATCTTAGAGCGTGTATCACTTACACGTTGCACTACGATGTTACGCGGTGTCAAAATATCGTTGGTTGAAGTCATGGACTCACCTTTCACTGGGGCGATTAATAATAGAGATTACTTAGAGTAAAGTTCTACGATCAATTGCTCATTAATTTCGGCTGGCAGTTCGCTACGCTCTGGAGTACTTTTGAAAGTACCTTCAAGTTTAGTAGTGTCTACATCACACCACTCTACTGCGGCACGCTGGGCGGCCAACTCTAGAGCACTTTTGATGCGTAACTGCGCTTTTGCCTTTTCACGGATAGAGATTACGTCACCTTCAGCTACTTTGTAGCTTGGGATGTTGACAGTCTGACCGTTAACCAAAATGCTCTTATGAGAAACAATTTGACGTGCTTCAGCACGAGTAGAGCCAAAGCCCATACGGTAAACAACGTTATCTAAACGCGTCTCTAATAAGCTCAACAAGTTAACACCTGTTGCGCCCTTTAGACGGTCCGCTTCTTTGTAGTAGTTACGGAATTGACGCTCAAGAACACCGTACATACGACGAACTTTTTGCTTTTCACGTAACTGCGTGCCGAACTCAGACAGACGACTACGGCGTGCGCCGTGTACACCTGGAATGGTATCAGCTTTACATTTTGAATCTAATGCTCGCACACCGCTCTTAAGGAACAAATCTGTTCCTTCACGTCGAGACAGCTTGCAAACGGGTCCAATATATCTTGCCATTTGATCCTACCCCTTTATACGCGACGCTTTTTAGGCGGGCGACAACCATTATGTGGAATTGGAGTCACGTCTGTAATGTTAGCAACCTTAAGGCCGCAACCGTTTAAAGCACGAACCGCAGACTCACGTCCTGGTCCTGGGCCTTTAACAAATACATCAATGTTCTTCAATCCAAATTCCATTGCTGCTTTTCCAGCACGTTCTGCAGCCACCTGGGCGGCAAAAGGAGTGCTTTTTCGAGAGCCACGGAAACCAGAACCACCAGCTGTTGCCCAGCTTAGTGTATTGCCCTGGCGATCGGTCAAAGTAACGATCGTGTTGTTAAAAGAAGCGTGAATGTGCGCTAGCCCATCCGCTACCTGCTTTTTAACTTTTTTACGTGTACGAGTACCTGGCTTAGCCATGTTGATATCCTGTACTTAGCTTATTTGCGAATTGGTTTAGTCGGGCCTTTACGGGTCCGCGCGTTAGTCTTGGTACGTTGTCCACGTAGCGGTAAGCTACGACGATGACGTAATCCACGATAACAACCTAAGTCCATTAGACGCTTAATGTTCATTGAGATTTCGCGGCGTAAATCGCCTTCGACGTTCATTGCAGCAATGACGTTACGAATCTCATCTAATTTCTCTTCGCCCAAATCACGAACCTTAATGCTTTCCTCAATTTTGAGGTCAGCACAGATTTTTTGAGCCGTAGGTCGGCCAATACCAAAAACATAAGTCAACGAGATAACCGTGTGCTTATTGTCTGGAATATTGACACCAGCTATACGAGCCATTCAATTTACTCCGTTCGAGGCACTCAATAAGTGCTTCGTTTTTATTCTCTTCGTCACAGAAGGCGGCGAATTATACATCCCCCGCCATTCCGCGTCAATATAGCTTAGCCTTGGCGTTGCTTATGACGTGGTTCAACTTTGCAGATCACTCGAACTACACCGCTGCGACGTACGATTTTACAGTTTCGGCACATTTTCTTAACAGATGCACGTACTTTCATTTCGAACTCCTAAATTCTTGGGGCTAACGCCAGTCTTAACCTAAAAGACCGCCATTACCCTTTAAATTCGATTTCTTCATCAGGGAACTATACTGGTTGGACATCAAGTGAGATTGTACTTGAGACATGAAATCCATGACCACAACTACAACGATCAACAATGATGTACCACCAAAGTAAAACGGCACATTCCATGCAATTACTAAAAACTGCGGCATTAGCGAAACCGCGGTAATGTAAAGGGCACCGAATAACGTTAAACGACCTAAAACAGTGTCGATGTAACGCGCCGATTGCTCGCCTGGGCGAATGCCTGGGATAAATGCCCCAGACTTCTTCAAGTTATCCGCCACGTCTTTTGGGTTAAAGACCAATGCGGTATAAAAGAAGCAAAAGAACACAATACTTATTGCAAACAGAAGAATGTATAGAGGCTGACCTGGCGCTAGCGCCAAAGAAATATCCTGCACCCATTCCATATTATCTGCTTGACCAAACCACTGACCGATTGAAGCCGGTAGTAATAAAATAGCCGATGCAAAAATTGGCGGTATAACCCCCGCCATGTTCACCTTCAAAGGCAAATGACTAGACTGTGCGGCGAATACCTTATTGCCTTGCTGACGCTTGGCATAATTAATGGTAATGCGACGCTGACCTCGCTCCATAAACACAATAAATGCGATGGTAGCTAGGGCCAGTAAAGCAATTGCTAACAGGGCGATAATATTCAAGTCACCCTGACGGGCAGACTCAAATGATTGTCCTACCGCACCAGGAAGACCTGAAACGATACCTGCAAAGATGAGTATTGAGATGCCATTACCAATGCCCTTTTCTGTCACTTGTTCACCAAGCCACATTAAGAACACAGCACCTGACACTAAGGTTACGACTGCAACGAAATAAAAGCTGAGGTCTGCATTAAAGGCAATTCCTTGCCCTGCAAGACCGACCGCCATAGCTAAAGACTGTACTGTCGCTAAAATCACAGTACCGTAGCGGGTGTATTGACTTATTTTCCGTCGACCAGCTTCACCTTCCTTCTTCAGCTGCTCCAACTGTGGACTGACCACAGTCATAAGCTGCATGATGATCGAAGCCGATATATAAGGCATAATGCCCAAGGCCAAGATACTCATGCGCTCCAATGCGCCACCTGAGAACATGTTAAACATGCTCAAGATGGTGCCTTGATTCTGCTCGAACATAGCGGCAAGGCGGTCAGGATTAATTCCAGGAACTGGAATGTGTGCCCCAATACGATACACCAATATGGCGATCAGAACGAAGCGCAAGCGAGACCATAGCTCACTTAACCCACCTTGATTGCCAGCTGGCGACTTACCTTGCTTTGCCATAACTATGCCTCGATTTTACCGCCAGCAGCTTCAATAGCAGCTGCTGCGCCCTTAGTTACACGCAAACCTTTGACAGTCACTGCCCGGGTTAGCTCGCCACTAAGGATAATTTTGGCATCTTTCATGCGATCATTGATCACGTCAGCAGCTTGAAGCGCTGCTAAGTCGATCACATCAACATTCATACTTGCCAATTCACTTAACCGCACTTCAGCTACAAAAGCAGCCTTACGTGAGGTAAAACCAAACTTCGGTAGACGCCTTTGTAGAGGCATCTGGCCGCCTTCAAATCCTGGCTTAACACTGCCGCCAGAACGAGACTTTTGACCTTTATGGCCGCGGCTACACGTCTTGCCCAAACCTGATCCGATACCACGACCTACGCGTTTTGGCGCGTGAGTTGATCCATCGGCTGGGGATAGAGTATTTAAACGCATATCAATTCCCTTATTCGCCTTCAACGCGAACCATGTAGTTGACCTTATTGATCATGCCACGTACAGAAGGAGTGTCTTCCACTTCAACTGTATGCCACATGCGCTTGAGGCCGAGACCTTTGACGCAATCACGGTGACGTGGCAATTTGCCATGCACGCTGCGTACAAGGGTGACCTTGATCATAGACTTTGTTGTTGCCATGACTAATTACCCCAAAATTTCTTCGACAGTTTTACCACGCTTAGCTGCAATCTCTTCTGGAGAATTCATGGCTTTAAGGCCATTGAATGTTGCACGCACTACGTTTACCGGATTGGTAGAACCGTAGCACTTAGCTAATACGTTATGGACACCAGCCATCTCAAATACAGCACGCATTGCGCCACCAGCGATTACGCCAGTACCATCAGATGCAGGCTGCATGTATACCTTAGAGGCACCATGGCGAGCTTTAATTGCGTATTGAAGGGTAGTACCATCCAATTCCACTGTGATCATGTTGCGACGTGCAGCTTCCATAGCCTTTTGAATTGCAGCAGGCACTTCACGAGCCTTACCACGTCCAAAACCTACACGGCCTGCGCCGTCACCTACCACTGTTAAAGCGGTAAAGCTAAAGATACGACCACCTTTAACTACTTTAGATACACGGTTAACCTGCACTAAGCTTTCTTGCAAGTCGCCGTCTTTCTGTTCAATGTTAGCCATTGTCATATTTCCTTAGAACTGCAAGCCAGCTTCACGCGCGGCATCAGCCAACGCCTTCACTCGGCCGTGGTATTTAAATCCAGAACGATCAAATGCAACCGTTAGAACACCTGCTTCTTTAGCGCGAGTTGCGATCAAAGTGCCTACTTGTGCAGCCGCATCAGCGTTGCTAGTAGCGCCAGAGCGCAAGCTTGAATCTAGTGTAGAAGCTTGAGCTAATACCTTAGAACCGTCGCCAGAAATAACTTGTGCGTAAATGTGCTGCGGTGTGCGGTTAACACACAGGCGAGTCACACCTAAATCACGCATCTTATAACGTGCGCGTGCAGCGCGACGTAATCGTGCAATTTTCTTTTCCATCAGTATCCTACCTTACTTCTTCTTAGCTTCTTTACGACGCACATGCTCGTCTGCATAACGTACACCCTTACCTTTATAAGGCTCTGGTGGACGGAAGGCGCGAATTTCGGCGGCCGCTTGGCCAACACGTTGCTTGTCGACACCGGAAACTACGACTGTAGTTTGGTTAGGGCACTCAGCAGATATGCCTTCAGGTAACTGGTAATCTACCGGATGGGAGAAACCCAAGGTTAGATTAAGTACAGAACCTTTAGCAGCAGCACGATAACCAACACCTTGTAATAACAAAGTCTTAGCGAATCCATTAGCTACACCGTTGACCATGTTGTTAACTAGGGCACGGGTGGTGCCTGACATGGCGATGGCTATTTTGCTGTTGTTGCGAGCACCGAAGGTAATTTCGCTGTCAGCTTGGTTTACTTCTACGTCTTGGTGAATGACCAAGTCTAAAGAACCTTTGCTGCCTTTAACGGTCAAATCTCGACCATTAAGTGTAACTGTTACCCCTGTGGGCACAGCCACTGGGTTTTTTGCTACTCGTGACATGACAACTCCTTAGAATACAGTACAAATGACTTCACCACCGATACCAGCAGCACGAGCTGCGCGGTCGGTCATGACACCATGAGAAGTTGTAACGATTGCAACACCTAAACCACCTTCAACAGTAGGAATAGAAGAAGCGCCTTTGTACACGCGTAGAGAAGGCTTAGAGATGCGTACAATCTTTTCGATTACAGGCTTGCCTTCGTAATATTTCAAAGTGATGGTCAACTCAGGCTTCTT
>JAIBDW010000062.1 GCA_024686035.1 Oceanospirillaceae bacterium | reverse complement strand
TGTAAAGCCAAGTTCAAGGGTGGCTTAAAGAAATAAATGGCGGAACGGACGGGATTCGAACCCGCGACCCCCGGCGTGACAGGCCGGTATTCTAACCAGCTGAACTACCGCTCCGCATTTCCAAGTGGCTAACCGTGTTCGGCGTTGCCTTTAGGAGATGCGCATTTTAAAGATTTCCTCAGCCGTGTCAAACGTTTAGGCGAAAAAAAGTGATATTTCTTTATACTGGTTAAAAACCATACAACTTTATGAAAAAAATCACTCTAATGGCACATTACTTGGAACCTAGCGATAGATGTAATAGTCTTAGGGTTATGATTCGTTTATACATTCGCTCTTGCTCAATTTGCATGACATTAAGGATTCGCCCATGAAGTCAGTCATTTTTACCTTAGGTTTAAGTTTAAGTGTGTTAATGAGTGGTTGTGCCGTTAGCCCACAATCCATCGTCATTAGCCCACAAGTTACAGCCTCTGGACCAGCTTACGGACAAGGCAGGGCTCTTGCCATCAAAGTAGATGATCGTCGCTCTAACAAGGTTTTAGGCAGTCGTGGTGGTATTTATGAAAGCTCAAGTGTCATTACTATTTCCAATGACATAAACAATGCACTTTTGTTGGCTGTCCAAAGTACTGCAGCCCAACTAGGGTTTGACGGTACAAGCTCCGCAAAACCAGCGACACTTACACTGGCCTTGGATGAGCTTCGCTATGACACACAAACACAAAACTTAGTAAACACCATTACCATTAGCGCTAAAGTAACCTTAATCACCACCATAGGCGGCAGCAGCCACACGGGTCATTACCAAACGCAGCGCAGCCATCAGCTGCCTCAATTACCCGATGCTCAAAAGAATCAAGAAATCATCAGCGAAGCTTTAAGCACAAGCCTAGAGCGCGGCTTTAGCGATATTAGCCTTGCTAATTTTTTAGCTAAAAACTAATCACGCACTAGTCGTCTTGCTTAAAGTCTATGGCTATTGAATTGATACAGTAGCGAAGGCCTGTTTCAGGCGGGCCATCTGGGAAAACGTGCCCCAGGTGGGCGCCACAATCATCACACATTACCTCTGTACGCCTCATGCCCGTACTTAGGTCTAACTCTTCTTTGATCGCAGGCTCATGCACTGGCGCATTGAAGCTTGGCCAGCCACACCCTGCATCAAATTTTGCCTGACTAGAAAAAAGTTCAGCCCCACAACAGTGGCAATGATACTTACCATTTTCAAAGTGCTGATCGTACTTACCGGTGTAGGGCCTTTCTGTGCCTTTTTTGCGGCACACTGCAAAAGCTTCCGGGCTTAATTCTTCTTTCCACTGTGCTTCAGATTTAGAGGCTGCTGCCTTACCTGTATTATTTTCAGCCATTGCCATGCTCCTGTCGTTTTTGAAAAAATATATTCATGTAATTAACACATTTATAGTGAAGTATTTGTAGTTTAATAAAAAAACCTTGGCGCAAGTGATAAATTTTAATTATCATATTGGGCTAATAAATTTAATCAGAGTCCGTCCATGAGCATAATACGCAAGTCGCAAAAATTAATAAACGTATGCTATGACATTCGCGGGCCTGTGCTAGAAGAAGCAAAACGCTTAGAAGATGAAGGCAGCCGCATCATTAAGCTCAACATTGGAAACCCTGCCCCTTTTGGCTTTGAAGCGCCAGAAGAAATCCTGCAAGATGTGATTCATAATTTGCCTAATGCCCAAGGTTACTGTGATTCTAAAGGACTATTTTCAGCACGAAAAGCAGTGATGCATGAGTGCCAACGAAAGCAGGTGAAAGACGTCACCATAGAAGACATTTATATTGGCAATGGCGTGAGTGAACTGATCGTTATGGCCATGCAAGGTTTGCTAAACGATGGTGATGAAATGCTGATCCCTGCTCCTGATTACCCACTATGGACTGCCGCCACCTCATTGTCTGGCGGCACCCCCGTGCACTATCGGTGTGACGAAGAAAAGGGCTGGCAGCCAGACTTACAAGACATGGCTGCAAAAATCACCTCACGCACGCGTGGCATTGTAGTCATCAACCCTAACAACCCAACGGGCGCAGTCTATTCTGAAGAAACGCTTAAAGCCATTATTGAACTGGCCCGCAAGCATAGTCTCATCATTTTTGCTGACGAAATTTACGATAAGATTCTTTTCGATGGTGCCAAGTTTACACCGATGGCAAGCCTAGCGAATGACGTATTATTCTTAAGCTTTAACGGTCTGTCTAAAACCTACCGTGTCGCTGGTTTTCGCTCTGGCTGGATGGTGATCTCTGGCGCTAAACACAATGCCAAAGACTATATTCAAGGCCTAGATATGCTAGCAAGTATGCGCCTTTGCTCAAACGTACCCAGCCAATACGCAATACAAACTGCGCTAGGTGGATACCAAAGCATCAAAGAGCTCACCTGTGACGGAGGCCGCTTAAAGCGCCAGCGTGACTTGGCTTGGCAAATGTTGGACGCTTTGCCTGGTGTTAGTTGCCATAAACCAGAGGGTGCGCTTTACTTATTTGTGCGTTTAGACCCAGACGTTTATCACATTGAAAATGATGAAAAATTTGCTTTTGATCTTTTGTCGCAACAAAAAGTGTTGGTGGTGCAAGGCAGTGGCTTTAATTTAGCAGACAGCCAACATTTTCGTATTGTATTTTTACCCCACGAAGAGCAACTCATCGAAGCTGTGGGGCGCATTGCTACTTTCTTAAGTACTTTGCGTAAGTAAATCTGGCAACATCGCTGGGTTACCTAAAGGGTATAAAACCAGATCATGAAAGCCACATATGACTGGCACTAAACCCGCTAGCTGTTGATCTAGCTTTGCATCACCAGAGTCAACCAATAAGGGCCTACCATTCAACCCTTTAAGTTTGGTCTTGGTGGCTAAAATATGTATGTTATTTAGCCCCAAATGTTTAATTAGCTTAGGGCTAAGCTGTTGATTGCCACGCCCTAGTATGTGACCTTGGCCTCCGATTAAAGTAATAAATAGCTGGCTTTGATGATACTCGCATAAGTCTAATAACTGCTGCGCTGTGACATCACCCGCAATGACCTTACCATCTTCAACCACATCTACACCGAGTAAAGTATTTTCTAGCCCTAAATGGCACATCACCGCAGCTAAGGTGGAGCCTGAACCCATAATATACCTTACTCCAGGCTCCATCAGCTGTTCTACATGAGCGGCTATATCATCTAACACCAAGGCTTCAATTTCTTTAGCACCAACACTTGCACTGTCTTTGGTCGCTTGCATGTATGTATGTGATTCAGGCACTTGTAGCTGCCCATAATAACGCGCCTTTACCCTGCCTTCTCGAAACTCTTGTTCATCAATGTCTCGCACTTCTTGAGCGCGCAAACTGACTAACTCACCCCTAGCCAATTGGGCAATCACTTGTCCTGCTGCCGTGGGAGTAATGCCATACACCCCTGAATGTATTTTTACACCAGCAGGAATACCCACAACCGGCACTTGATCCCCAATGGCTTGCAATAGGTCTCTAGCCGTGCCATCACCGCCTACAAAAACCAATAGGTCTACACCTTTGTTTAACAAGGCTTGTGCCGCATCCATCGTATCTGCGGCAGTTGATGGGGATGTTTTAGCTTGGCCAATAACATGGGTGGGAATGCCTGCTTTTAGCGCACAATCTGCACCCATATCAAAAGCAAAGGTATAAATACAAACATCAAGACCTGACAACTGAGACAAGGCTTCCAAACAGCGCACATTAGCCTTTGGCACAGCGCCAAGGGCTAGGGCTTGGTTGGCGACATTATCACTGCCTTTTAGCCCAACACTGCCACCTAAACCAGCCAGCGGATTGATCACTAAACCAACATTAAATGTCATCAGTTAGATCCTTTATTAATATTAAAGCCTAAGCCGCCCAGCAATGAGGCATCCTTAGAATCTTTGATGCCGTGTAGCTGTAGGCTAGAGAATTCACGCCTTACAGGATAGGTTTTGCGCAGCAAGTCAAAGTCACTGCCCGCACGCATGCGTGCGTCATCTTCCATTATCGGATAAACACTATCACACGCAGCTGACAAACATTCTTTTGCCGTTAAATTAGCATTAAGATGCAGGTCTGCAATAGCAGGCTTGGGGATTAGATCACCTAAGCGATGCTTGATGGGTAGGCAAAAATGCGCACACAAATCTTTATAGATCATATAAGTCCCTCGCATCTTACCCTCCAACGAATGACCGGCTATATGGGGGGTGACACACTCAGAATAGCCAAATAGACCTTTATCAATATGAGGTTCTTGCTGCCACACATCCATAAATAAGTGTAAATCATTAAATGCTTGTTGGCGCTTCAATAGGGCCTTTTGGTCAACAACCTCACCTCTGCCCGCACTAATTAACACCGTGCCTTTTTGTAAGTTGTTAATCAACGCCTCATTTAGCAGGTTTTGAGTAGCATGTTCAGCTGTTTTAGTCAGTGGTGCATGTAAACAGATCATTTGGCAACGTGATAACAACTCTTCTAGTGCTACATAACCTGTATGCCCGGCATCGGCTTTAGGTGGATCACATTGCAGCAGGTTAAAGCCTGCATTAGTGAGCCGCTGCGCTAGTCGCCCACCTACATTGCCCGCACCCACAATACCAATGGTTTGCTGTCTAGGGTCAATATCTAAGGTTTGCCATGCATGGTTCAGACAAGCAATCACATAATCACCCACTCCTGCAGCATTGCAACCAGGTGCATTACGCCAGATGATGTTGTTGGCATCCATATAACGGGTATCCAAATGATCCACCCCAATCGTACAGGTGCCCACAAACTGAACCCTGCTGCCTTTGAGTAGCTTGGCAGTGACTTTAGCCGTTGAACGCAGTACCAAAGCATCGGCATTGGTGATTTGCAACGGCGTAATAGAGCGCCCATCAACCCGTGTAATGTTTGCTATATCGCCAAAAAGCTCATCTAACAACAAAATATTTTCATCAACGACCAAGTTAATCAACGCCATTAATTCATTCCCTTTATTGCCTGTGCCTGTGCATTTTTCTCTAACGCCTTGGCATACCATTGATTCAAATTGACAATACCACCGTCATCCTCCATAGGGGGGTAGGCTAACCCATGTTGATGGCAAAAATCAGCCACTTTGGGATGACTCCAACGAAATAAAGTTTGCTGATATTGCGCGCCAATAAGTTGTGGCCTGTCATAACTACCACTTAACACCCTTTGACGCTGGGCTTCCAGCAATATCACAGCCGCCGCAACAGATACATTAAATGAGTGCACCATACCCAACATAGGGATCACCACCTGATGATCCGACGCCTTTAATGCAGTAGCACTGACACCATGCATTTCTGCACCTAATATAAGCGCCGTAGGCACCGTGTAATCTAACTCACGATAATCTACAGCCTGGTCGCTAAAATGGGCTGAAACTAGCTGCATACCTTGCTGCTTAGCAGATTTTATCGCACTGTCAATGGTGTCATGAGGCACCACCTCAACCCACTGCTGGCTACCCCGAGCCGTGCGTTTGTGCTCCCTAAAACCACCTTCTGGGTTGACCACATGAGCGTTATGCACCCCTACAGCATCGCAAGTACGAATCAGCGCCGCAATATTTTGCCCCTTATTCACTTGGTCTGTAATAATGGTCAAATCAAGTTGGCGCTTAGCCAAAGTGGTTTTATATTTTACCAAACGGGCTGGTGTCATATATTTCCGATAAATGAATGATTTATGAACCACTAATGATACCAATTTATTCGCTAGATTTGTTACACTGGCGTTATATTCGTACTCACATTAATCTTCTACATCAATTCAATGACACAACAAAAAGCAACACCGATCATCGCTTATCAAGGTCACAAAGGGGCTTATTCTCACCTGTCCTGTAAACGCGTATTTCCTGAGTTTGAAGCCCATGCATGTATGACGTTTGATGCAGCAATGGCGATGGTAGAACGAGGTGAAGCGGATATCGCCATGATACCTGTAGAAAATTCTACTGCAGGTCGTGTGGAAGAAATATACCGCAAGCTGCCTCACACTTCGTTATTTGTCATCGGTGAACATTATGAATCTGTTAATCATTGCTTACTGGGCTTAAAAGGCAGCACCATAAAACAAATCAAAACAGTTGGCTCCCATCCCCAAGCTTTGGCCCAATGTACCAAGCACCTTACAAAGCTTGATATACGCCCTATGGCCACTTTAGACACTGCAGGCGCGGCGCTTAGTGTGAGCAAAAAAGCGGACCCAAGTCACGGCGCTATCGCCTCAAGCTTAGCCGCCAAACTATATGATTTAGAGATTTTACAAGAAGAATTTCAAGATGTTAAAGGTAATACCACACGCTTTTTGATTTTATCTTGCGAACACAAAATTCCCACACTAGTTGCTGGCCAAAAATACATTACATCATTTTTATTTACTGTGCGTAACATACCCTCCTCTCTTTACAAGGCTATGGGAGGGTTTGCAACCAATAATGTGAACATCATCAAGCTAGAAAGTTACACCCCAGATGGGCGTATGGTAGCGACCCAGTTTCACATCGATGTTGAAGCACACCCCAATGACGCCAACATGACATTAGCCATGGATGACCTAGCATATTTCGCCAAAGATATTCGAATGCTTGGCACTTATGTTGCCAGTAATTACCGCTCTTTTAACGCATAACCCATCGGAACCCAGCCCATGTCGACATCTAACAAGTTTCTCTATGTTTTAGCACTGATTGTACTTTTTTCCGCAGGACTCCTATTGGCAAAATACACGCCGTGGACACAACAAAGTGCAGCCAGCAAAGGTTATGCGAATCTTGGGGGAGACTTTACTCTGGAGAGTTTGGCAGGCGAAGTGAAACTTGAAGATTATCGTGGCAAGCTGGTGTTAATCTACTTTGGCTTTACTTCATGCCCGGACGTGTGCCCTACTGCATTGTCTTATATTGCTGCCAGCATGCGTGCACTAACGCCTGATTTAGAAGCTCAAATTCAACCCATATTTGTCAGCGTAGATCCCAAACGTGACACTTTGGATAATTTAGCCAAATATAGCGCTTACTTTCACCCAAGAATGCTCGGCGTCACTGGTAGCGAAGGACAAATAGACCAAGTGGTGAAAAACTATGGAGCATATTACTCATTTATCCCCTTAGAAGGCTCAGCGCTAGGCTACACAGTGGACCATACTTCTAGGATTTATCTTATAGGTCAAGAAGGCCAGCTGATTAGCACCATTGCTCACGGCGCCTCTGTGGACGAGATTACGGCGTTACTTAAGTCGCACTTATAAGCTTCTTCAGGCCAATAGAGCTTCTCAATGGTGACCTGCCCACCATATGTTTGTTGTAGCTTTGATAATAACAAAGCTGCACGAGTGGGCAGCCCATGGGCAAGGTAACGGCGCGCCTGAGCCGAAAGTAACAGTCTAAATGCCAAGTCATCACACTTTTCACCTGATAAGTTGTCAGCACTGGCTACAAATACTGTGTTACTAGCCAAACTCAACAACCATTCTATTGCCTGTGGCTTAATTTCCACTTTTTCAAACTCTGCTTGCTCTAGTGCGCTGCGTCCATCAGGTTGATACCAATAACCAAAGTCTTCTAACAATCGCCTGGCAGAGCCTGCAACGCACCAATGAGAGATTTCGTGTAACGCACTAGAAAAGTAGCCATGGGCAAATACCAGTTGATGATAACTGCGAACAGCGTTTGCAGGTTCATACACTGGCTCATCAGCTTCACCGTAGCGCCCATCGCACAGGGCACACACTAGCTTTGTGTGGTGTGAATGTGCAAACAACTCATCAAATAAAGTGATAATTTTTTGACACTGGCATGGCGTGTGTTGAAGCATTAGTTAATCATGGCTGAAAATGAACAAAGGCGCTATTATAGCCCATCTTTTTTTCGTCAACACTGTGATTATTACAATGCCACAAACGATCGGCCACACATACAGCGCCAAAGCCATGGGGCAAGAGTTACGCCAATTCTTGCGCTTGGGCACCCCTATACTTATTGCTGAAGCATTACACATGAGTGCAAGCTTTGTAGACACAGTGATGGCTG
The DNA here is from genome assembly GCA_024686035.1 of Oceanospirillaceae bacterium. Lineage (GTDB taxonomy): Bacteria > Pseudomonadota > Gammaproteobacteria > Pseudomonadales > Balneatricaceae > Njordibacter. The sequence goes on along the minus strand of JAIBDW010000062.1, from coordinate 3,756 downwards.
GGCGTTATAGCTCAGCAGATTTAGCTGCCGTTGCCGTAGGCTCTAGCATTCTTTTTCCTGTGATGATTTTGATGATTGGCATTCTGATGGCGACAACACCTACGGTGTCGCAGTACTTTGGCTCCAAAAAACTCATGCTGATCGGCCCATTCGTGCAGCAATCGTTATGGCTGGCAGTTGTTTTAAGCTGCTTAGCTGTTATTTTGTTATATACCATAGATCCATTGTTTGAATGGCTAGACATCAAGGACCCCATCAAAGGCATAGGTTTAGGGTATTTGCATGCAGCAGCCTTTAGCCTACCAGCTATAGCGCTGATGCAAAGCCTGCGAAGCTTTAGCGAAGGTTTAGGTATTACTAAACCTTTAATGTATTTTAGTTTGTTAGGCTTAATTATAAATATACCGATGAACTATATTTTTATTAATGGGTATTTTGGTGTGCCAGAAATGGGCGGTGTAGGTTGTGGCTGGGCCACGACTGTCAGTATGTGGATCAGCGTCATTGGTATGGCCGTTTATGTGTATACCAAACCGATTTACCACCAATGCCAGATGTTTGCACAGTTTGATTGGCCCACATTAAGCACCCAACTTACCATTTTAAAAGTGGGCTTACCCATTGGTTTTTCTATTTTTATTGAAGCCACCATGTTTGCCATAGTGGCCTTGTTATTAGCCCCTTTAGGCGCTGATATTGTGGCCGCACATCAACTGGTCTTAAACTTTACCAGCTTGTGTTTTATCATCCCATTAAGTATCGGTATGGCCATGACCATTCGCGTCGGTCATGGCATTGGAGGCAACTTACCCAACCAAGTCAAACGCTCAGTGCTGGTAGGCTTTGGCTTAGCGCTAGGGTTATCAAGCCTAACCTGCTTACTTATGCTAATGCTTCCACTGACCTTAGCTGGCATCTACACTACAGAGCCCCAGGTGGTTGAAATTGCTGCTAGCTTGTTCATTTTTGCAGCATTATTCCAGCTATCAGACGCAGTGCAAATCGCTGCAAATGGGGCTCTAAGAGGCTTTAAAGACACAGCCAAACCCTTACTACTCATTTTTATCTCATACTGGCTGACTGGCCTGCCTTTAGGTTATATATTGGGCATGACTGACATCATCTATCCGGCCATGGGCCCTGCTGGATTTTGGATTGGTATTATTTTTGGTTTAAGTGTGGCCGCCGTTTTATTGAGCCTGCGTTTATGGAGAGTCCTAAGCAAACCATTACCCCAGAGCAGCTAGGTGTGTTTAATTGATAGGCGAACTAAACACGTGTCTCAGCAAATAAAAAAGTACACTAATGTTGGCTTAATGCTACTGAGTTTTATTGAAAAATCACGTATCATAGCCACAAACAAACCAATTAAGAGAAGATTATGAGCGAACTCACTCACGCGGTAACAGATGCTACATTTGACCTAGACGTTGCCAATGCAGATGTGCCTGTATTACTAGACTTTTGGGCACCTTGGTGTGGACCATGTAAGATGATTGCACCTATTTTAGAAGACGTTGCCGCTGAATTTGAAGGCAGTATTAAAGTATGTAAAATCAACGTTGATGAAAATAGTGAGACCGCAGCTCGCTATGGTGTGCGAGGCATCCCTACACTTATATTGTTTAAAAATGGCGAAGTTGCAGGCACTAAAGTAGGCGCTTTGGCTAAGTCTGACTTGTTGGCGTTTATCTCTGACAACACTTAACTAGTTTATCTAAGCGATAAAAAAACCGAGCCATGCTCGGTTTTTTTAGGCCTAAAATAAGCTTAAATTACATGCTAGTTATCATCTATTCTTTTTTAGTAATAAATCTAGTTTGGTTGCCATACGTTGACCTTCGTTTAAGCCATCAAATGGGCTAGGCGCCTTTTCGACCTTTGCCGCAGGTTTGCGATCTATCGGCGCTTGAGTACGTTTGGGCTTGCTGAACACCTGCTCTGGGCGCTTTTTAGCACTTGGGCGAGGTTTATTAGGCTTGCGAGGGGCAGGCAATTTAGTCAGTGCATGAGCAGCTTCATCAGCGGTGACAAAACCTTGCTCTTCACCTAACAAGTTAATGCGCGGTGCCGCGTCAGTTTGTGATTTCAAATAACCAAAAGCTCGCACGTAGCTTGCAAGTCCGCGTTTAATTTTGGTTTGACTTAGCTTACCATCAGCCACCAAGTCTTCTTGTATGCCAATTTTTAGCGGTCTAGGCTTGGCAAAACAGAAAGTTTGTGGGTAAGTTTCACAGATCAATTCAACAGCGGCTCTATTTGCTGCCCGGCTTTTCGCTTTTTTACGCTGCGCTGCGCTGATCTGTGGAGTCACTGATTCAGATGTCACAGGCTCAGAGACCAGCGGGCTAGTCGTTTCTGAAAGCTCAGCTTGCGCCAAGTTAGGAGTGGCTTGTGTAGTAGGTAATTCGCTATTGCTGGTCATAATGTCTTGATTTTGATTATCTATAAAATTCTGACTGCGGCCCTGCTCAACTTGCTGCTTTAATCGCTGGTGCTCTTGCCTTAAAGTATCAACTTGCTGCTGCTGCCGTATCAGAAGGTTTTGTTGTGTTTTAATACGCTCTGAAAGCTTTTGAGTCAGTTCTAATGTACCTAAATTTTTCAGTTTAGAATCAGTCATTCTCATCTTTCACTATTAAACATGCGTCATTTCATAACGTTAAGCATTGTACCTATTGATTGGGCCCAGAGCTATAGGTTTGAGAGTTTTACATTAACTTGAGCCTTGTACTTGCAGAAACCTTCAATCCTTGCCTATACTCTAGCTAGAAGTTGCACATTATCTGCCTAACCTATCGTTATTATCGGTTTTTTTAGAGGATATGCCATGTCTACTGTGATTCCAAGCGCCAAGGTTATTGACCTTTTTAGTGGCCGCGAGCGCAAAACCCAAGACCATCCAAAAGTGATGCGCCTAGCGCCAGAGCTAGATGGTTTTGAAGTACTCTACTCCAACGAGCATGGTCATCCCAAAATAGGCCAAGAGCTTTTTTCTGTGAGCATTTTATTCTGGGCCTTACTTGATGATGGTTCTTTCGCTGGCATGATCCCGTGGTTTGATGAGCTGATTATTTGCTCTGATCTTAACTGCCCAAATAGAGGTTTTTTTCAAGGTTATTATGACCCTGGCCTAGACCAAACTATGCCCCAAGTTCCAGAACATAAATGTATTGAACTCATTTGTGCCGCTGATTATTTTGACTTTGAAGATGACGACACGGTGTTTGTGGTGCAGGAGTTACTCGATACCTGCGGTAGCCATGCTGTCTTTACCGCAGATAATTTTGATAACTTCTCAATGACTGAAGTGTTTAGCTGGCGTTTGTATAGTGATGGCACTGTCCAAGCGATGATGGTGGATGTTGCACAGGTAGAGCGCTGGCCTGTCCTGATAGGTGATGACTGCCTTGTCGCTTGTGATGAAGCTGAAGATTTTGCCAACTTCTTCCAATATCGAGTCGCCATAAATATCAAGGAACTTGATGAAGACACCATGGCTGTATTAGACCAATTAAAGTCTGACTCTTAATATTTAGCCCATGGGCTTAAATCACCACTCTTGCATAGAGTTTCTAATAGAGGTTTGCAAAATTTCCAGCTCATCTACCCAGTTCTGTACAGGCCAATGATCTGGATTACTTAAGTCGTCGATATTTTGCGTCGCAATTAATTGCTCAGATTGCGCTTGTGCGCTTGGTATAATACTAAAATCAGACTGCCCTTGCAGCTTAATCCAATGTGCCCAATCACCTT
>JAIBDW010000159.1 GCA_024686035.1 Oceanospirillaceae bacterium | reverse complement strand
TCTAAGTTAATTTCTTTTACCACTTGATCGGGAAGGTATGGAATCATCCGCTCGCGTGAATCGATGCTGTTTTCATCGCCTTTCACTACTAGCACATCATTCGAACCTGTTTCTATCAAATGGCTTACTTTACCTAATACTTGATCAGCTAAAGTATAAACAGTTAATCGTTCCAACTGACTCCAGTAGTACTCACCAACTTCTAGCTGTGGCAGTTTTGAGCGTTCAATTGCTATATCAATACCGCAGTATTGACGAGCGACATCACGATCATCTACTTTATCCAGTTTGACAACTAAACCCTTACCGTGTTTTCTTGAAACCTCTACAGTGACAGGCACCCACTGACCATTGCGCTTGATCAACCAAGGTTTATAATCAAAAATACCGTCCATCGGCTCTGTATGAGAGTAGACTTTAAGCCATCCTTTCACACCGTACACCGAGGTGATTTGACCAACTATTGTCAAATCTTCTGTTTTATAAGCTTTCATCGAGAACCTTTAAGAGCAATTATTATGCTGCTTTTTTCGCTTCTTTGATCAGTTGAGCAACACGCTCAGATGGTTGAGCGCCTTTGCTCATCCAATACTCAACACGATCTAAACTGATGCGAAGGCTCTCTTCTTGACCCTGGGCTAAAGGGTTAAAAAAACCGATACGCTCAATAAAGCGACCATCACGCGCATTACGCGAGTCAGCAACAGTGATTTGATAAAATGGACGCTTTTTAGCGCCGCCACGAGATAAACGAATAGTGACCATAAGTGATCCTTTATATATTGCGTGGGTGTTAGTATTACCCAACGTTAATTTTCCTGCTTAAAGCTCGAATATATCCTACTAAAAACAGCACGGCATCTTAATTTAAAGATAAAAAAATTCCGAGGCGGGATAATACGCTAATACTGACAAGATGTGAAGGTACTATAACAATATAGTCACAACTAATTCACAGCATTAACCGCAAGCTCGCCGTACTAGTTAGGCACTCAGATTTTATCACCTATACCGCCACTTAATTAACAGCGAGTTGTGAGCCAACACGCGCCGCCTCATAAATATTAGCCAATTTAAAGCGCTGACAACTATTTGCCAAATACTTTACATAGCCTATAATGCAATACACTTAAATTTCAGGCTCTCTTTATGTCCTCATCACAATCAAACCAGCAATTAACCGACCTAACCTGCGAACAGCGCTTTCAGTTCTTTATAGAACAAGTGGTTGCCACTAAAGAAGTATGGATTCTCACTGACGACGAAGGTTGCGTCATGTTAAATACTGAGGATGAGGAGTGCGTTCCTGTGTGGCCAAGTTTGGAAGCAGCTGAAGACTGGGCAAGTGGTGATTGGCAGCAGTGCCAAGCAGAAGCGATCCCACTGAAAACATGGCAACTACGCTGGAGCGAAGGGCTGGAACAAGATGGTTATTATGTAGTGGTATTTCCGATAGAGAACCAAGAAGGCACTGTCATACACCCTAACGATCTTGATGCTGATTTGAGAAAACAGATAAAGGGACAAAACAAAGCTAAATAAAGCAAACGGTTCGCTATAATTAAAAAATTATCGCGAACCAATACACACTTGCGATCTAGCCTTTAGCGCATCGGCGGAAAACCACCGCCACCACC
>JAIBDW010000007.1 GCA_024686035.1 Oceanospirillaceae bacterium | reverse complement strand
TATCAAGCTTATACTTACCAGTAATTTTTGGGGCGACAGAAACAGAAGTAATTTCCAACAAATTGCCTTCTTTTAAAATAATCGAAGTGTCTTGACCTGAACGGTCCCAGCCACCTGCTTGAGCCATTCCTGTGCCTAAGATGGTGCTTAGGATTGCAACATTGATAAGTGTGCGCTTCATTTTAGCCTCTTTTATTTGATTTATTTTATTCTAAATTAAAACATGTGTTTCAATTCTCAATTAGATACTTTTAAATTAGCATAGTCAAGAATAAAGCAAATAGATAAGTCACACACAGCCTTTAACCAAGAAATAAATTTTTTGAATAAAAAAAGCCCCGCTTAGCATGTGCCAAGCGGGGCTTTTTATTAAGGTTTAAGCCTAAGCTTAGTGGACCTTAACCGTAGTGAATGCACCACCTTTTACTTCTTGCTCTAGGTACGATCCAGCAGGGTCACCATTGGCATCAAATTCTACGTTGGTTGCGCCTTCGTAGTTGATCTGACCACCGTCTGCCAAGATCTGTAGACCTTTAGCAAGCTCGCCAGGAAGAATGATTTCACCAGGCGCGTTAGCAACATTACTAAGATGTGCAACAATACCCGCACGATCAGCAGAGCCTGCAGATTGCATTGCTAAAGCCAACAAAGCGCCAGCGTCATAAGATTGCGCTGCATAAGGTGCAGTTCCTTCTAGACCAGCTGCAGCGGCAACGTCGTTAAACATTGCAGCGCCTTGTGACTCAGAACCAGGCAATGTACCAAAGGTACCTTCAATACCGCCATCTACGTCTAGTAAAGAAGCACCAATCATGCCGTCAGCTAGGATGAAACGATCAAATGCGCCTGAATCCAAAGAAGACTGGATGATGCCACGGCCACCTTGGTCAAGGTAACCAAGCACAACTAGCTCAGAGGCACCAGAAGCAGATAAAGCGCCTACTTCAGCTGAGTAATCTGCTTTGCCATCTTCGTGAGCCGCTTCAATGGTGATCGTACCGCCAGCAGCAAGATATGCCGTCGCAAACGCATCTGCTAGGCCTTTACCATAATCGTTGTTGGTGTAAGTTACAGCGACTGTGTCGATACCACGGGCCATAACAATGTCTGCTAATACTACGCCTTGACGTGCATCAGAAGGCGCTGTGCGGAAAAATACACCGTTATCTTCAATGCTGGTCAAACCAGGAGAAGTGGCCGAAGGAGAAACCATAGCCACGCCATTTGGTGCGCCTACGTTTTTAGCGATGGCACCCGTTACGCCGGAGCAGTCAGCGCCCATAATAGCCACAACGCTGTCAGAGTTAACCAAACGCTCAGCAGCAGCAGTCGCTGCAGAAGAGTCTACACAAGTAGAGTCTGCACGAACTGAAGTGATGGTTTCGCCACCTAGTAATAAGCCTGAGCTAGATGCTTCAGCAAAAGCCAGTTCAGCACTATCAGCCATAGTTGGCGTTAATGATTCGATTGGGCCAGTAAAGCCAAGAATTACACCTACTTTTATATCAGCATGCGCGGCGCCTGCAATCAAAGATGCAGCAGCGGTAGCAAGAAGTGTCTTTTTAAATGTGTTTTGCATTAAGCTATTCCTCTAGGAATTTTATATTTATGATGTTGGTGAGGCCTCCACTATAGTGTGGGTTAACCCAGTAGCCGGAATCCTTAATTAGGTATCACGAAACCACCACCTATCGTCTCACAGCCAATGGCCATAGCGAAGCAAGAAGTATATCCGCTAATAAGAGCCAAGTTCAAACCCTAATTGCGACATTAAGTTGCACAAAACTACATTTCTAACGATTTTGGTGTGTTTGTTGTGTCTAATTATGGTTTTTATAGACATTTTGACTCTTTAGTATGCCTTAGCTATTCTGCTACAATGACAGCCATTGCTGCTTAACTACTTACTTTACGAGCTTCCCATGCCTATTCGTATTCCAGATGCTTTACCTGCCACCAGCGTGCTGCAACAAGAAAACGTTTTTGTAATGACAGAAACCCGTGCGTTAAATCAAGACATTCGCCCGCAAAAAATCATCATTCTCAATTTGATGCCTAAAAAAATTGAAACTGAAACACAGATTATGCGCCTACTGTCTAACTCTTCGTTACAAGTAGACATTCAGCTGTTAAGGGTAGATAACCACACCAGTAAAAACACACCGGCTGAACACCTCAACAGTTTTTACCGGAATTTTGAGCAAATAAAAGATAAAAACTACGATGGTTTGATCATTACCGGCGCACCCTTAGGTTTAGTAGCGTTTGAAGATGTCACCTACTGGCCTCAGGTCGATGAGATCATACAATGGTCTCGCACCCATGTGACCTCTACGCTATTTTTATGTTGGGCCGCACAAGCTGGATTAAAGTCTTTATACGATTTACCCAAGCAAACACGTAGCCAAAAGCTATCAGGGGTTTATAAACAAACCGTAAACCCAGGCCACGATGCACTCACCAGAGGCTTTGACGATCAGTTTTTAGCGCCCCAATCTCGTACCGCAGATTTTCCTGTGGACTTCATTAAAGCTAATACAGACCTTATTATTTTGGCCCAATCTGATGCCTCAGGCGCTTATTTGATGACCAGTGTGGATAGACGTCAGGTTTATATTACGGGCCACCCAGAGTACAGCGCCAACACGCTAGCCAACGAATACCATAGAGATCAAGCTGCAGGCTTAAACCCCATGCTGCCTATCAATTACTTCCCCAATGATGATGCCAGCGCAGCGCCTAAAGCTTCTTGGCGCAGCCATGGCTATTTGGTGTTTAGTAACTGGCTAAACTATTGTGTCTATCAAGCCACGCCTTATGATCTAGACAAGATGGAACATACCCTAGATTAACCTGGTGCCCCGAAGCCATATTTAAAGTATTTCAATACGACCATCCGCGACGGCGCGCGCACGCCTACTAAGCTGCAACTCTCGCCACGAAACATAAGCACCGCTGCAGCAAATAATAGCAATACCACCCCATACATAAATGTCTGGGAAAAAATCAAAGACGAAATAACTAATCACGGTAGCCGCTACAATTTCAAAATAATTGAAAGGGCTAAGCTGCGATGCGGTGGCATATTCACAGGCCATAATGATAAAAAAGTGCCCCAGCGCTGCAAACAAACCCATGCTCGCCATCATTAACAAACCCTTTGCATCTGGCGTTACCCACACCACACCTACAAACGGAGTCAACACTAACACCCCGCCAATAGCAGTATAAAACAAAGTTAAAAGTGGTGGCGATGATGAGCTTAGCTTGCGGGTAAACATAATATAAAAAGCATAGCCCACACCTGCCACTAAGGCCCATAATATAGAGGGTGAAAAGTCTTCAGCATTAGGTCGAAGTACCACCACCACACCTAAAAACCCACACACTACAGCTATCCCTCTTAAGGCATCAAAGGTTTCACCTAGCCACAAGGGTGCAATTACAGCCACAATTAATGGAGAGATGAACAATAAGGTGAGTGCAGTGGGAATAGGGTTATCTTTAATGGCAAAAAAGAAGGACACTGTTGTTGCTGTAAGCATTAAACTGCGCATGAGTTGATAGACGGGTTGTGGTGGCATTTTCCACCACACAATGCCCTTCCAAGTCAGCAAGGGTAATAACCACAATCCATGAAATACAAACCGCGCCCAGGTGATTTCTATGACTGCGTAATCTGCAGATAAAAGCTTAGCAAACAGGTCTAATATCGGCACTAGTACCATCGCCAACATCATCAAGCCCATGCCAATAAGGGGGTTCTTTTTATTGTTATGCACTGTGAATCCTTACACGAACTAATGGCGGCCACTTTAGCCCAAGTCTTTTGTCTTGCATAGCCCTTTGATGAGGTTATAAAATACACCCCTTAAATTAACCTATATACCTATCAAGTGGAATCGCCGATGCCTTTAATCACTGTAGAACTATTTGAAGGCCGTTCGGTCGAGCAAAAACGACAAATTGTAGCGGGGCTTACTAAAACCATGTGTGAGATTACAGGGGGCAATGCTAGCGCTGTACAAGTGATGATTCGTGATGTGCCAAAATCTAACTGGGGTTTTGGTGGCGAGCTTTGTAGCGATCTGTTCCCGGACAAATAACCCTATGAATTACAAAAAATTACGTGCTTTTTTATTGCTGAGCGTGGTCTGTCTGGGGTTAACATTACCTTTAAAAAGCCTTGCGGCTGACAGCTTTAACATTCTTTTATACCATCACGTCAGTTCAACTATGCCCCGCTCTACCTCGATTACTGCCAAAGAATTTGAAGGCCATTTAGCTTATTTAAAGGCCAATGACTATACCGTGGTGGATCTAGCAACAGCCATAGAATCTGTGCAACAAGGCATCCCATTACCAAAAAATGCGATTGCCATTACCTTTGATGACGCCTGGAGATCTATTTACCTTCACGGGTTTCCATTATTAAAGCAATATAACTACCCTTTCACGGTTTTTGTAAATACCGACCCTGTGGATCAAAAAAACCGTCACACTATGACCTGGGATATGCTTCGAGAACTTAAGCAACATGGGGTCACCATAGCCAATCACACACAAGACCACGACTACTTAGTGCGCAAGCCTGTGTATGACCAAAAGTGGCTAAACCAAGCATTAAACAATATCGACGATGCACAGCAGCGCTTAACACAGGAGCTGGGGGATGTGCCTAAATGGCTAGCTTATCCCTATGGTGAATATAATGACCTACTTAAAGCGGCGTTAAAAGACAAGGGTTACATTGCCTTTGGACAGCAGTCTGGCGGTGTGGCTGAATTTTCTGACTGGCAAGCATTGCCTAGGTTTCCAGCTGCAGGGGCTTATAGTAGCTTAAAGACACTCAAAACTAAGCTTGCCTCACAGCCCTTTCCTGCTAATTACACGGAGTTTAAAAACCCCGTGATTCGCCTTGACCAAGGCAATCAAAACCCGCCCATATTAGACGTTGCTTTGACACAATCACAAAAACTAGGTGTGAGACAGCAATTATCTTGCTTTATTGTGGGTGAAAGACAAATGCCCCATTGGCAAGACAAAATGAATTTTACTGTGCAAGGCAGCACAGCTTTAGGAAAGGGCCGAAACCGCTATAACTGCACGGCACCCATATGGGGACAAAAAAACTATTATTGGCTCTCCCATCAATGGTTAATCTATGCAGGCGACGCCCCACCTATTGAGTAATTATTTAATTAGCTGGGTTTATCATTTCTAGGCAAAAGGCGAAGTAGACTAGATGTGTCCCAGCGATTGCCTCCTTGGCCCTGCACTTGCTCATAAAAGTGGTCTACCATTTTTGCCACAGGCAATTGTGAACCATTGGTTTGTGCTTCAGTTAAACAAATACCAAGATCTTTGCGCATCCAATCCACCGCAAATCCAAAATCAAATTCATCATCAACCATAGTATCGCCGCGATTATGCATTTGCCAAGATCCAGCAGCCCCGCCACCAATGGCTTCAAGTGCCTGCTTTGCGTCCAGACCTGCATTGACAGCAAAAGCCACGCCTTCTGCTAGCCCTTGCACTAAGCCGGCTATACAGATTTGATTGACCATTTTAGTGAGCTGCCCATTACCCACAGGGCCAAGATGTGTTGTGGTTTTTGCATAGGCTTGCATCACCTTCTTTGCACTGTCATAGTCTGGTGCACTGGCGCCACACATTACCGCCAAGGCACCGTTTTCAGCACCGGCTTGGCCACCAGAAACTGGCGCATCAACAAAGCCTACACCCTTTTGAGCTGCAATTACTGCTATTTCACGAGCCACTTGGGCAGAGGCTGTGGTGTGGTCTATCAATACAGCAGAAGCTTCCATGCCTGATAATACGCCCAAGTCACCATACACCACACTACGTAAATCATCATCGTTACCTACACATATGAATACAAAATCAGCTTCAAGGGCCGCTTCACAAGGTGTGACGGCAATTTGCCCACCATGCTCGTGGTGCCAAGCTTTGGCCTTGGCAATAGTGCGGTTATAAACACAAACTTGATGACCGTGCGCAACCAAGTGCCCTGCCATGGGATACCCCATTACCCCTAAGCCAATAAATGCCACTTTACTCATCTTAACCTTCCATTTAACTCCAATTTATACGCCATTAAAGGCTATACGCAGCGCTAAAACAAGCCTAAATAAAAACTTCCTATCGCTGTCCATCGTGCCGCTTTTAAAGTCACCTGTGCCGCTTTATTTAGTGAATAAAAAATACGCTTGCGTTAGGCTTTTACTCAAGGCAAAATGCCGCCAATAATATATTTTTGAGAACTCATCACCATGTCCTTACGCCTCGGCATAGACACTGGCGGCACTTACACAGATGCTGTCATTATCAATGAACAAAACCAAGTGTTAGTGGCTGTAAAAAGCCTCACTACACGGCACAATTTAGCCATTGGTATTGGTGAGTCTATTGGCAAAATCAGTGCAGAATTATTAGCTGATATAGAAATGGTATCGCTATCCACTACCCTCACTACCAATGCCGTAGTTGAAGGCAACGGTGCTCCGGTATGTGCTTTGGTAGCAGGGTTAAGTGAAAGCCAAGTTAAAAAAAGTGGCTTGGCACAAATCTTGGATGACCATTTGATTATTCGCCTAGAAGGTGGTCATGATGCCTCTGGCAGGCAAGTAAAACCATTGGACATTACAACAGCTAAAGCCGCCATATTAGCTAACAAAGACAAAGTCTCCGCTTTTTCAGTGTCTGCTCAGTTTGGGGTGCGTAATCCTAGCCACGAAGTTCAATTACAGCAACTAGTCACGCAGCTTACGGGTATGCCTGTGACCTGTGGCCATGAGCTTGCTACAAGTTTAGGGGCGCCGCGGCGGGCACTTACAGCCTCGCTTAATGCTCGCATGATCCCGTTTATTCAAGATTTAATTCAAGCGGTCAGAGATATTTTACAACAACTTAATATTCAAGCGCCTTTGATGATTGTCAAAGGTGATGGCTCTATTGTAAACGCTGACACCGCTCTTGTTCACCCAGTTACCACTATACTATCTGGCCCAGCAGCCAGCGTCATAGGTGCCTGCGCACTATCAGGTAGCCGCAACGCTATTATCGCTGATATGGGCGGCACCACTACAGACATTGCGATAGTCACTAATGGTCAGCCAGAGCTTGCCAGCGAAGGTGCACGTGTGGGTGATTGGCAACCAATGGTAGAGACGGTTAAGGTTTACTCCATTGGTTTAGGCGGTGACAGTGAAGTACGATTTTATGGTGGTAGTATCGCCTTGGGCCCAAGGCGAGTGGTGCCACTAAGTTTATTAGCCCAACAATACCCCAAGGTATTAAAACGCTTACAAGCTCATTTAGATGATGGCCCCACACCTAGACACAATCGTTTTGTAACCCGTCTTGAGAGCAACCAAGCTCTGATCAACCAGTTTACACCGATAGAACATCAAGCCTGGGAAATGCTCGAGCATGGCCCTGCCGAAATGGAAACCTTAGTGTTTGAAAACCAAGAGGTCGCCAAAGCTCTAGCTCGCTTAGAGCGCAAAGGCATGGTGATTTATTCCGGTTTTACACCTTCTGATGCCGCCCATGTGTTAGGTCATAGTAGCCATTGGAGTGTGGAAGGTGCAAAGCTTGCTGCACAAATTTGGGCTCGTCAAATGCGCCACCTCTATGGTCTTGGCTCATGGGAAAAAGGCAATTCACAAGAACCTGCCCAAAGGGTATTCAGCTTGATGAATGATGCCATTTGCCAAACATTACTTGAGGCAGGCTTACACCAAGAAAATTTGCTTAATGAAGCTCGCTCACGCAACTTAGCTGGATTACTAGGAAAGCTCATCCTTAAAAATGGCGAAAAAGACGATGAAAATGCTCTATTTGGTATTAACTTCGGAAAAAGTCATTCCTTAGTGGCTGTAGGTGCACCCGCTGCAACTTATTACCCTCTTGCGGCAAAGAGCCTTAGCCTAGATCTTATTTTGCCTTCATACGGCCATGTCGCTAATGCGGTTGGTGCGGTCATGGGCAGTGTAGTACAACGCTCAGAAATCATCGTCACCCAACCCACACAAGGTATTTTTCGAATTTTCCATGGTGCAACACCATTTGATTGCACCAACTTAGATGATGCCCTTAATCAGGCTGAATCAATCGTCAAAGAACAAGCGTATGAGCTTGCGATGTCTGCAGGTGCTGGAGAGGTAGAAATTACCATCCGCCATGAGAATAAACATGTCACCTCTGAACTAGATGGCGACTTATTTGTAGAAGGTAAGATTAGCGCTATTGCTACAGGCAAGCCTGTTTTAGAAATAAAAGTGGCCAATTAACAATGAAAAGCTTTTATCATTTTGGCATAAGAGCGCTTGCAAAGCGCTCTGCTTGTTCAAGCCATTGAGCTAAGTCTTCGTCTTCTGCTAGCCCTTGCCCGTCCACCATCACCCAGCCTTTCATAGGCCTACCGGTAAAATCAAATTCTCTGGCGTAAGGCAAACTAAGCGCATGGTCATAGTTAGGCGGGCCTACCCTGGCCACCATACCATCACCCATAATACCCACACACATATTCCCAGAGATCATGAAACCCATGCCTCCAAACATTTTCTTTTCTGTAGTATGAGGATTATCTGCCAACAGCTCTCTGACTCGCTGTGCTAAACCTTCATCAAACGCCATAACTCTTTTTTTAGTGCGTTTTAAACAATTTATCGCCTAATTGATCGATACACTGGCGGGCTTTGAATAAACTTAGCTCATGACCTGCTTCTAGGCTATTGGATTGGTCTGCACGAATAAAGTGGTGCTCTTTTCCCTCATTACGAATCCACCCCTGTACTCGATAGCTACCGCCTTCTTTTAGCGGGTGGGTTTCGATACTGAAACCTTTATGTTCATGGTGCTGACTACTCTTTGATCCTTTTCCAGCAGCGCTTTTGCTGTCAGAGCCTTGGTCACTTGAACGCAAAAAAAGTGCTTTAATGCTAGATAATAAACCCATGATATAACTGCCTTCAAATAAATATTGATAAAGTATGATTTTAAACAGGCCTTTGCATAATACTAAGACAAAAGAAAAGTGAGATGAAACAGGCCTTCTTTAGCCATTTTAACGTGACGTTCAAATTGTGCAAAGGTCTTTTAAAGTAAACCATAACAAAATTTAAGCCCTAAACCTACATTAGGTCGCCCTGCCCAAAGGCTGGCACAAAAAAGCCCGGTAAATGCCGGGCTTTTGTTATTTTCTTAGCGACTTACATTAAGAAGGAAAGGCAAACTGCTTGCCGTCACGCACGCCACTGGAAGGCCAGCGTTGAGTCACTGTTTTACGGCGAGTATAGAAGCGAATAGCGTCAGGGCCATGGGCACCTAAATCACCAAACAAAGAACGTTTCCACCCACCAAAGCTGTGGTAAGCCACAGGCACAGGCAAAGGTACGTTAATACCCACCATACCTACTTTGATATTGTCAGTGAAATAACGCGCTGCTTCACCGTCTCGGGTAAATAAGCAGGTGCCATTACCAAACTCATGGTCATCAATCAATTTCATGGCTTCTTGCATGGTATCAACACGCACGACACATAATACAGGGCCAAAAATTTCTTCTTGATAAACCACCATATCTTTGGTCACCTTATCAAATAAACATCCCCCTACAAAAAAGCCGTCTTCATGTCCTTTGACAACTAACTCACGGCCATCAACTACTAACTGTGCACCTTGCTCTACACCTTGTGTGACTAGAGTGCGAACACGCTGCTGGGCTGCAGCGGTAATCAATGGGCCCATTTCGTTACTCACGTCAGTACCACTACCTACTTTTAAAGCTTCTACTTGTGGCTTTAATTTAGCCACCAGTTCATCCGCAGCTGCATCACCTACACACACAGCCACAGAGATCGCCATGCAGCGTTCGCCACAGGAGCCGTAAGCGGCACCCATAAGCGCATTTACAGCATTGTCCATATCTGCATCAGGCATAATAATCGCGTGATTTTTAGCGCCACCTAAGGCCTGTACACGCTTACCATTTTTTGTGCCCGTAGCGTAAATGTATTCAGCGATAGGTGTGGAGCCTACAAAGCTTACTGCCTGTACACGAGTATCTTCAAGGATCGTGTCTACTGCAACCTTGTCACCATTAACAATATTAAATACGCCATCTGGCAAACCGGCTTCTTTGAGCAACTGACCAATAAGCAAAGGCGCACTAGGGTCTCGCTCTGAAGGTTTCAAGACAAATGTATTGCCACAAGCAATAGCCATTGGGAACATCCACATTGGCACCATGGCTGGAAAATTGAACGGTGTAATACCGGCAACCACACCTAAAGGCTGAAATTCAGACCAGCTATCAATCGCTGGACCTACGTTTTTACTATGCTCACCTTTTAACAAGGTAGGCGCACCGCAAGCATATTCCACCACTTCAATACCACGAATAAGTTCACCATTGGCATCGTCTAACACTTTGCCATGCTCGTTGGTCAAAGCTGCACAGATTTTATCCGCGTTATCTTCAAGCAGTTGTTTGAAGCGAAACATGACTTTCGCACGTTTTTGTGGAGGCGTGTTTCTCCAGGCTGGAAAAGCTGCTTGTGCTGCTGCAATCGCCTCTTCTACTGTGGCTTTGCTGGCTAATGCGACTTGACGCGATACTGCACCAGTAGCTGGGTTATATACGTCTTGTACCCGCTGGGTATCAGTAACTATTTCACCGTTAATAAAGTGGCCTACAACTTGCATTTTGATTCCTCACTGTCCAGGTTTGGGACTTTTTTTATCTGATAATAATAATACGCTTACACTTTGCAAAGTACTATTAACTATATGTCTAACTATTAATCCAAGCTTTGAATCGCATCACCCAAAGCGTTGATAAGGCGGGTAATGTCTTCTTTTTCACTCACAAAGTTTGGCCCTAATTGAATGGTGTCGCCGCCATAACGCACATAAAAACCAAGATCCCAGGCTTTCATCGCAATTTCATAGGGGCGCCTGGCAGGCTCTGCTTTGTAGGATTCAATGGTTAAAGCGCCTGCCAAGCCATAGTTTCGAATGTCACTTACATAATTCAAGCCTTTTAAACTATGAATAGCATCTTCAAAATGAGGCGCAAGGTCTGCTGCTCTTTGAGCTAACTGATCATTCTCAAACACATTCATAGCAGCCAAGCCTGCAGCACAAGCGACTGGGTGCCCTGAATAGGTATAACCATGAGGGAATTCGACCATATAGTCTGGTCCACCAGCGTCCATAAAGGTTTGGTAAATTTCACTTTTGGCAACCACTGCGCCCATTGGAATAGCACCATTGGTGATGCCTTTCGCTAAATTCATAATGTCAGGAATTACCCCAAATGCATCGGCACCAAAGGCTGCACCAGCTCTGCCAAAACCAGTAATTACCTCATCAAAAATCAATAAGATATGATGCTCATCACAAATTTTACGTAAGCGTTGAAGGTAACCTTCTGGTGGCACTACCACGCCTGCAGAGCCTGCAAAAGGCTCTACAATCACCGCTGCAATGTTCGAAGCGTCATGTAAAGCAATTTCTTCCAATAAATGATCAGCAAGGTCAGCTCCGTGCTTAGGCATACCTTTACTAAAAGCGTTTTGTGCTAGCAAAGTGTGGGGTAAATGTGCAGCGTCTACGCCGGCACCAAACATTTTACGGTTTGCACCTATACCACCTACACTGATGCCACCAAAATTGACCCCGTGATAACCTTTGCTGCGTCCAATCAATTTGGTTTTACTAGGTTTGCCACATTGGCGCCAATAGGCACGAGCCATTTTTAAAGACGTATCCGCAGACTCTGACCCTGAGTTAGTAAAAAAAACATAATCCAAGCCTTTTGGAGTCATCTTTGCCAACCGATCTGCTAGCTCAAAAGCCTTGGGGTGGCCATGTTGAAAAGCTGGAGCATAATCCATGGTTTTCATTTGCTGATGCACAGCTTCGGTGATCTCTGGTCGGTTATGACCAAAACCACAGCACCAAAGGCCTGAAAGACCGTCATAAATACGGCGCCCATCAGCGGTCATATAGTGGCTTTGCTGGGCTGACACGATCATCCGAGGGTTGTCTTTAAACTGACGGTTAGCCGTGTAGGGCATCCAGTAGGCTTCAAGTTGCTCGCGGCTCAAACCACCACTTAACGATTCAACACTCATGGCGAAACTCTATAGTTAATAATAGTCATAGTTTAGACTTGCACTTAGGACAGTTAAATACTAAGTTAATTGCACTAACTTAACTAAATGGTTAACTAATAAAATGCTCAAAGCGCTTGGTTTAAATCGACTATCTGACATTGACTTACGGCTTTTGCGAATTTATAGAACGGTGGTGGAAGCCGGTGGATTTGCCGCTGCTGAGGTTGAGCTGAACATTAGCCGGGCGGCGATTAGCATGGCTATGGGCGATCTGGAAACACGATTAGGGTTACGTCTATGTCAGCGTGGCCGTGCAGGTTTTTCAGTCACAGAGTCTGGGCAAAGGGTTTATGAAGCTGTTTTACAACTGTTTGCCTCCATCGAAGGCTTTCGCACCCAAGTGAACGCTTTACATGATCAGCTCAAAGGCGATCTAAACATTGGCATTGCTGACAACTTAGTGACCCTGCCACACATGAAAATAACTGATGCCCTGCGCCAATTAAAACTCAAAGCACCAGACATCGGCATCAATATCAGCATGATGGCGCCTAACGAAATTGAAAAGGCTGTATTAGATGGCCGCTTACACATCGGCGTGATTCCACGCTTAAGGAAAATATCCGAATTAGAATACATTCCATTATACGAAGAAGAGTCACAATTATATTGCAGTTATCATCACCCACTGTTTGATCATGCGAAGCAATATAATATGATTCCATTAATGAAAAATTATGATGCGGTAGCTCCCGCGTACGCTCAAACCCCCGCCATCAAAGCCCAATATCAGGCTTTGAAAACCAGCTCTACTGCTACTGATAGAGAAGGCGTGGCTTTTTTAATTATGACGGGCTGCTTCATTGGTTACTTGCCCACCCACTATGCAGCGCAATGGATACAGCAAAAAACCATGACAGCCATATGTCCTGAACATTTTAACTACACTACAGACTATGCGGTAGTTCATAAAAAAAATGCGCCTACAAATTTTCTTGTAGACGCATGGATCAAAGAGCTTATAAAAATTTAACGTGAGCCACGTTAACAATTAACCCAGCAAAGGTAATTGTGCAGCAGCTCTAGTAGAGAGCCACTGGGCACCATTTTCAGTAATGACGATATTCTCTTCGTGCACCATTTGCTTCACCTTACCATCACCATTCAAATAGGCCATGCCTGGCTCTAAAGTCATAATCATGCCTACTTGCAACAAAGTTTCATCCGTTGCGGTATTGGATGGCCATTCAGTTAGGTCAGAGCCTAGACCATGGCCTAAGCGCCCAACATCATTACCTAGGGCACCACCTTCTTGCATAATAGGCCACATCGCCCGATACAAATCACTGGTAGTGTTACCTGGCTTAGCGGCAGCAAATCCGGCATCTGTGGCTTTATAGACCACTTCATAAGCCGCCTTAGTTTGCGAAGAACAATCACCAAAACACCAATTACGGTCAAAATCACAAAAGTAACCTTGCCATACGGTGCCGGTATCAATAATTAGTAGATCACCCTGTGCAATGACCCTGTCTGTTGGGCCCATTATAATATCATCATAACCATCTTCTCCAGATGAGGAGACGATAAAAGGTGAGTGGTCTGCGCCTTGGCGTAATAGCTCCATTCTAAAGCTTGCCACCACCTCACGTTCAGTCATGCCAATATTGGCAAACTTGGGCAGTTCAGCAAATGCGTTTGAGGTCACCTGACATATATGAGCGACTCGATCAATTTCTGCAGCAGATTTTATGCTGCGCAGATGCAGCACTTCACGACTCACATCAACCAGTTCAAAATCACTAGAATCATACAAAGACTGAACTTGCTGTTGGGGCATACGCAAGTGTGTTTCTCGCCCAAGAGTCATGCCTAAACGCCCAAAACGTTTAGGCAGTTCGGCTAGGGTTTGGCTTAATAGGCTGACTCCATCATCTTCTGGAAATGGCGAAGGCCAAGCACGCACATCATCTACCCAGGTATTACTCATACCCACCACACCAATGGTAGGGATAACAGCAATAGGCTTGCCTGTGGCGGGCAAAATCAAGAACCAAGGCCGTGTTGGGCTCTGCCAAAATTGCGTAAAGTAGCCAGAAAAATAACGCACATTAGTTTCTGTTGTCAGCAACACACCGTCCAAATTTAAAGCGCGCATCATCGCTTGTGCTCGGGCCATACGTTGTTCAAACTCACTTAAAGAAAACTGCCTTTGCGGCGCGTCTGTTAAGGTGTATTGCGTCATGGTCATTACCCCAGTCATTAAAAATATGTGTTATGCGCCAAAAACTAATTGTTGGTAAAGCTCTGGATCGGTGGCACCTTCTGTGCCTAGCACGAGTACTTTGCTGTGTTCATCCAGGCCTAATGCTATGCGCCAATTTGCATCTTGAGCGCCAACAATACATGCAGCCAAGCCTGCTACAGCAGATTCTCCAGCTTCAATGCTTGGGGTGTGTTGCTCTAAAGCACGCATGCAAGGCGCCACGGCATCTTCACTTAAGGTAATAAAGTCATCTGCACCCTTATCCAATATTTCCCAAGCGATATGAGACACTTCTCCACAAGCTAAGCCTGCCATTAAAGTGTCCAAATCACCCTCAACCACTTTAAGCTCCCCCGCTTTTGCACTTTCTTGCAGACAGTTGGCAGCTTCAGGCTCTACCACAACAAAACGAGGCCTTTTATCACCCCATAAATCCCAGAAATAACCACATACAGCAGCGGCTAGACCACCGACTCCCGCCTGTATAAACACATGGGTAGGAATCTGCCCATTCAGTTGTGCCACCGTTTCAGACAACATGACTGTGTAGCCTAAAGCTACATTGGCAGGTACTTTTGTATATCCTTCATAACTGGTGTCAGAAATAATCGCTCTATCGTACTTTTTCGCATCCAGCGCAGCTTGTCTAACTGATTCATCATAGTTACCTCTAATCCGAATAACCTTTGCAGCATAGGCTTCCATAGCCGATTGACGGCCAACAGAAACATCTCTATGAATATAAATAATACACTGACAGCCAAACATTTGTGCACCCCAAGCAACAGAGCGACCGTGATTGCCATCAGTCGCGCAGCTAACAACCACGTCTTTTAATTGCTCTTTATAATGCCCAGATAACAAATCAGCCATATTTGGCTCTATACCATTGAGTCGAGTTAAATGTTCTTGTAAGAATCGAGTCACTGCATAAGCGCCTCCTAAGGCTTTAAAACTCTTTAGGCCAAAACGAGTGCTCTCATCTTTATAGTAAATATGGCCAATGTTCGCCTCTTGCGCCATACTTTTTAGGGAATGTAGCTTAGAAGCGTGGTAATTTGGCCAACTGGTGATGGTTTCCAATGCGTGCTTGGCTTTCTCTAGGCTAAGCACCGCTTGACGCTGTGGGCCATAAACAAGCTTTGCATCGGCTTTTGCATTATGAAAACAATCCAGAGCGCCGGTTAAAGCGGCAGTTAATGATGTCATGTAAAACTCCAAAAAAATAAATCACTAGTGACGACTTGGCCACATCGCTTGTGCTACACCAGCAGCAATTAACACAATACCCAACAACCCTTGAATACCTAAAGCTTCGCCAAACAAAAACCATGCCTGTATGGCTACCACAGGTGGCACCAAATAAAACAAACTGCCTACTTTTGCAGCAGCACCGTGGCGTATCATCATCATAAGCAACAATATAGCGCCAATAGACAAGGCCAAAACCTGCCATGACAAGCTCACAATAAACTGCCATTGCCAATCCACAACGCGTGTTTCAAAAGCAAAGGCCACACTGATAGTGAGCACCAAAGCTGCAGCATATTGCAACCAAATAGAGCTGAGTAGATCTACACCTTGGCAATACTTTTTTTGGTAAAGTGTCCCAAATGCGATGGCCAACAATGATGCGCCTACAAGCGCTGGCGACCAGCCAGAAAAGCCTTCAAAAATGGTCTGCGGGTCTATTGAAAATTGCTCACCTAAAACCAAATAAAGCCCCACTAAACCCATTACCAAGCCTAACCACTGTCGCTTTGTCACCTGTTCTCCAAGCATCAGCCCCGCAAACAAGGCCATCGTAAGAGGCTGAAGCCCTATCACCATAGCACTTAGTCCTGCTGGCATGCCCAGTGAAATGGCCTGAAAAATGCCCCCCAGGTACACCCCATGAATCAGCACACCAACGAGCATACAATGCAAAGCTAGGCGCCAAGTCGATGGCCAACTGCCATTAACCATCTTGATGATCATCCACAATACAACTAAGGCCAACGCAAACCGATAGCTCAATAGCGTAAAAGGTTCGGCATAGGATTTGCCCAACTTAGCCACTAAAAAACCAGTACTCCATACCCATACAAACAACCATGGCATAAGACGAATCAAAAACGGGCTTAGTGTAATAGGCATAACATTTATTGATCTGGTAGTTTGGCAACTCATAGTGTCACATTCGTAGGTTTTTTTACAAGAGCACAGAGTCACAATAAAGCCTGCTTCATTAAAACAACTATTTCAAAATTGTGTTTGTTAATTATTCTTGTAATACAACCTTAATAAAACCCATTAAATGTGGCACCTTTAGGGTGCAGGCTTTACTGTACACAGTGATATAATAAGAAACTAAACCTTCATCACCAACAAACCTTGGCAAAACGCCTTTGGTATGACAGCATTAGGCCCACACCTTCTTGGGTGTAGGCCTTTTTATTGCTAGGAATCCACCAAAAAAACATGTCTGCTTATCCTCAATCCCAAATTTTAGACGCCTTAGATCGCTATTTAGAAGCGTGCCCTTTACCGGAAGATTTGTGGATCTTTGCTTATGGATCCTTGTTATGGAACCCTGAAATGCACGTAATAAAAAGCAAGCAAGGAAAAGTTAGTGGTTTACAGCGAGGTTTTAACTTATTGTCTACGGTGCACCGAGGCACACTTGAGTGCCCTGGTTTAGTCTTGTCTTTGCGTGAAGGTGGTCATTGCGAAGGTATGGCTTTGCAGATTTCAAAAAATACTCAAGAAAAAGATTTTAAACATTTGTGGCTGCGAGAAATGGTGACTATGTTTTATGTGCCCTATCTATGCAAAGTAAACACCTGTGATGGCGATATCAATGCCATTACCTTTGTGGCAGATAAACAACATGAACAATATGTGGATTTTGACGCGGCTGTGTGTGCTAGCATGATAGGCCAAGCCCACGGTGGCAGGGGTAGTAATATTGATTACTTCAACAATACCTTAAAGCATCTAAAAACACTTGATATTCACGACCCTTTATTTAGTGACATAAGCAGGCATTTAGTGGCTAACGCTTGAGTTTTGGCGGGACCTTTTCTAGCTGATAGATAGATTCTCCCACCTGCTCCAATTGCTCCTGCAGGAGTGCTTGGGCATCGTAAATGCCGCGGTTGTAATAGAATGGCCCCATGGTTTCACTAATAAAATCTAGCAAAAATTGTGCTTCAAAAGTACCTAACTCTCGATCCAATTCAACTTCACAATATTTTTGTAATCGATTAATAAGGTCAATTTTTTCTTCTTGATTAAACGTAATGGCCATGAGATCGCTCCAAGACTTGATAATAGTCCTTAAAATTTAAAGCCCAGAAGCACTTTATCCAGCTTTTGAGCTAAACGGATTCAGCCATTCTCGACCGTTAACAGGGTCGGTGGGCACCCAACGTGCTAATAAGAGCGACATCAAAGCCATGCCTGCTCCCAATATAAATACCCATGATGGTGAGACTAACCATAAAAGCCCCATTAACGCTGGCAGTACTACCGCTGCTATGTGATTAATAGTAAAAGAAACTCCAGCCGTAGAAGCCATATCTGCTGGGTCTGCAATTTTTTGGAAATACGTTTTTTGTGCAATGGCCATAGCAAACAAAACATGATCCAACATATATAAAGCCACCGCTAGAGGCGCCCACTCTACAATGCTATAAGCTAAAAATACCAAGGTCAAACCTATGTACTCTAATGTAAGTGCTCTTTTTTCTCCCCAACGTGCAACCAAACCACCAATTTTTGGTGCGAGCCACATACTCAAAAGTCCATTTGCTAAAAACATCAGCGCCACTTCATCCGCACCAAAACCAAAACGCTCCACCATCATCAGGGCGGCAAACACCACAAATATTTGACGCCTCCCCCCACCCATGAATACTAAGGCATAATAAAGGCTGTAACGTTTACGCAAGACCAACTTTTTGGTTTGCGTCACCTTAGACTTGTACTGGGGAAACATCAGCAAAGCCAATACCGCAATCACTACAGTCACCCCTCCCCCAAAGGCATAAACCCATGTCACTGGAAGGTTGAACACTTCCAACGCGGCCCACACCCAGGCATAGGCTAGTAGTGAAGACGCTGCACCGATTGACATCAAACGCCCTAACTGCACGGGCGCTTCTTCTTTACTAAACCACTGTAGAGCCAATGACTGCTTCATCGTTTCATAATAGTGAAACCCAACAGACATCAACATTGTAGTCACTAATAATCCATTAAAGCTAGGTAACCACCCAGTTATCGCTGTACCTACGCCCAGCATGATTAAAGACCCTATTGCTAAGCGCTGTTCTGCCATAAAAAGCAGTAAAAAAACGGCGCCAAAAGCTAAAAATCCGGGCACTTCACGCCAAGATTGCAATACACCAATATGGGAACCGTTGAGGGCCACCTGATCGATGGCAAAATTGTTAAATAACGCCATCCACACACCAAAACTAAAAGGCATGGCAAACGTCAGTAGCTTAAGCAAGGTCACAGGACTGAGCTTACTTTGCGCACTAAACAGTGAAAAGTTCATATTGTTCTACTAATGTGGCTGAAATTCATCACGATTATAGCCTATGGTTGATTCATTTAACTAAGCGATTATCAAAGCCTTAATAAAGAATTTACAAAGGTTTTAATAGAGGCAATTGTAAAACAAACACTCTGCCCGCACATAGTGACTTAGCCTACCTTCTTTGAGCACATCATGAGCACTGACCAAACCAACACAACACAGCCAGATAAAAAAGACTTACGGCTACTGATGCGGCTGTTGCCGTTTATTGCGCCCTATAAAAAAATGGTCCTAGGTGCTGCTCTTGCTCTTATTATGACTGCAGGCGTGTCGCTTGCGCTAGGACAAGGCATACGTGTGCTTATTGACCAAGGCTTTAATTCTGCAGACCCAAGCCAATTAAGCCAAGCCATGATGATATTGGCAGTGATTACCTTTTTGCTGGCCGCAGGCACCTTTACGCGTTTCTACTTGGTGTCTTGGCTTGGGGAAAGAGTGAGTAACGACGTGCGCTTAGCCGTATTTAATCATTTATTAACGTTAGATCCTTATTACTTTGAAGTTAACCGTAGTGGTGAAATTAATGCCAGGCTCACCACCGACACCACGTTGTTACAATCGATCATCGGCTCCTCTATTTCCATGGCGCTGCGCAGTAGCCTGACTTTTGTAGGCGGCTTAGTGATGATGCTTATTACCAACCCCAAATTGGCACTCATTGTACTAAGCAGTGTGCCTTTGATTATCTTTCCAATGATTCTTTATGGCCGCCGAGTGCGCAAACTTTCACGTTTAAGCCAAGACAGAGTTGCTGACATAGGCACTTATGCGGGTGAAATCGTACAAAACATTAAAGTTGTACAGAGTTTTACCCATGAAGCAGAAGAAACTAAAGCCTTTGGCAAAGAAGTAGAAAAAGCCTTTACCGTGGCCAAAAAACGTATTTTACAACGTTCTATCCTTATCGTTGTGGCAATGACATTGGTATTCACAGGTTTATCCAGCATGATTTGGGTGGGCGCTCAAGATGTCGCTAGTGGGCAAATCAGTTCAGGAGAATTAGCCGCCTTTGTGTTTTATGCTCTGATGGTGGCTATGGCTGTGGCCACCATCTCTGAAGTGTATGGTGAGCTCCAACGCGCTGCAGGTGCAACAGAACGCTTACTTGAATTACTTGCTGAAAAAGCCCAAATCCATGCGCCAAAAGACCCCATTTCACTAACCGATGGGGCCTTGAGTTTACGCTTTAATGATGTGAGCTTTAGCTACCCTTCGCGGCCAGAACAAACCGCCTTAAAGCACATTTCTTTTGATGTCAAAGCCGGTGAAACCATCGCTATCGTAGGCCCATCTGGGGCAGGAAAAAGCACACTATTTGAGCTATTACAACGTTTTTACGATCCTAAGCATGGTGTTATTGAAGTCTCTGGGCACGACGTTACACGCCTTACACCCAAAGACCTTCGACTACATTTGGGGTTGGTTCCTCAACAGCCGACATTATTCAGTGCCGACGTCACTCATAACATTGGCTATGGAGATGCAAACGCACCCCACGAGCAGATCGTAAGTGCTGCAAAAAATGCCTATGCGGATGAATTTATTAATCTATTACCTAAAGGCTACGCCAGCTACTTAGGCGAACAAGGCGTTAGATTATCCGGTGGTCAAAGGCAACGTATTGCTATCGCGCGTGCGATGCTCAAAAACCCTTCTATTTTGCTACTTGATGAAGCAACCAGCGCTTTAGACGCTAACAGCGAGCATAAGATTCAGGCGGCGTTACAACACCTGATGCGCGGCCGCACCACCTTGATCATTGCCCATCGCTTAGCCACTGTGATGCATGCTGATCGTATTTTGGTTTTTAACGAAGGTGAGCTTGAAGCACAAGGTACGCATCAAGAGTTACTAATTACATCCCCACTTTATCAGCGTTTAAGCCAATTGCAGTTTAATCATTAAAGCTTTCCACAAGCACATACAGTGTGTCCAAGAGTTAGGGGCTGCGCTTGCGCTGTTAATTTGTTGGTCAATGCAATGTCGATAAACTGACTGCCGCCATGCAAATTATTTGGTTTATTAGATTTAAAAAGTGCCATTGTTCACGCACCGTTTCACCTGAGAAGCCACTTCTTTTGGGCACTCTAAAGGCAACAGATGGCTGGTGTTTTTAAAATTAATAGCCCGTAGGGTATCAGGCAAATTTTGTGTATTTTCTAACGCTTTCCAACGTTTCCAAGCAAGGTCGTCTACGGTATCAGAAGATTCCCCGCGCAATACATAAATAGGCACCAAACTGCGTTTCAGGTAAGGCCAAATATTAGGCACACTGGCATACATTACCGCTTCCCAATACTTACTATAGAGAAGCTTTACCCCAGCATTAGATGGCACAAATGCAGCATTAATATAATGCCATAACTGAGTATCAGCTATGCCTGAAAACACTCGCTTAGAGCGATGAAAATCATACGCAAGCTTGAGGGTCGCAAAATATTCTGGACGCCTTAAAGCCTTAGCCACAATAGGCGCTTTATTAATGAGCCAGCGAGGGCCAAAGCGAATAATACGAGCAATGGTTTGTCGCAAGAAAACAGGCTCGATCAGAATAAGTCTTTGATACAGGTGGGGTTTTAGTTGGGCGGCCAACACACTTACATTAGCGCCCATGGAATGGCCGATACACACGACTGGGGCTAAATGATGTTTTTCGATAAAGTCGTTTTGATCCTTCGCCATCTGCTGCCACACCATGCGGTCACTAAATTGGCTTTGAAAATCTGTTAACTCCTGCCACAAAGGCCGCAGGTAAGGAGCAATCACTGCGTTATCTTTGCCAAGGTCATCTAACAAAGTTTTATAAGCGCTGGGTGGAAAGCCATTAGCATGGGCAAACAACAAGGTTTTCCCTTGTCGCTCACCAAACTCTTCATAGGCTTTAATAATCAGTACTACAACACAGCAGCGATCGCTTTAGCGACATAACCGATGTTAGTTTGATTAAGGCCTGCTAAATTAATGCGGCTAGAACTCACCAAATAAACGCTGTGTTCATTAACCAGCTTATCAACTTGCTCTGGACTGATGTCTAAAAAGGAAAACATGCCTTTTTGGCGTTCAATAAAGCTAAAATCTTGCTCTACCCCTTCAGCCTTAATGGCCACTACCAATTGCCTACGTAAATCTTTGATCCGCTTACGCATGATCTTTAACTCATCGCGCCAAATCTGGTCAAGTTTTGGGTCTGCAAGAATCGTTTCCACTGCCAAAGCTCCATGAGAGGGAGGCATAGAGTAATTGGCACGAATGACACCGTTCATTTGACCTTGCGCAATAACAGCTTGTTGTGGGGTAGTGGAAATAATAATGGCAGTGCCAGTGCGCTCACGATACAACCCAAAGTTTTTTGAACATGAGCTTGCAATCACCATCTCAGACACACTATTAGCCATTAATCGTAGGCCTGCAGCATCTTCATCCATGCCCTCACCAAGGCCTTGATAAGCAATATCAACATAAGGCAATAAGCCTTTAGCTTTGATCAAGTCAGCGCTGGCTTGCCATTGATCTAGGGTTAAGTCTGCACCTGACGGGTTGTGACAGCAGCCATGAAGCAGCACCACATCGCCTGATTTTGCTTCTGAGTTAAGCGTTGTCATCATCGCATCAAAGTCGACAGTCTTAGTTTCTTTACTGTAGTAAGGGTAGGTTTTAATGGTTAGACCCGCACTTTTCATCACCGGAATATGGTTGGCCCAAGTTGGGTTGCCTACCCATACTGTTGAGCCAGGCTTTGCGACATTGATGAATTCAGCTAAAACACGCAAAGCACCACTGCCACCTGGTGTTTGTGCAACAGAAATACGTTGATCACGAATCGCTTGATGATCAGCGCCTAATGTCACTTGAGCCAACAGATCACAAAACTTTTTAGACCCAGCCATGCCGACGTATGCTTTCGTATTTTCCTCTACCAACAACCGCTCTTCTGCCAGAGAAACCGCCTGCATAATAGCTGTATGCCCCATTTCATCTTTGTAAACGCCTACACCTAAATCTACTTTGTTAGGGTTGGTATCTTTACGGTACAAAACTGACAGATTGAGGATGGGATCAGCAGGCACAGATTGCAATGACTCAAACATGAGAAATAAAACTCCTAGGGAATAACCTAAACAATGAATTCAAAAATTAAGTGTGTTAAACGCCGGTAATTATACGGCTTTCATAGTCTTAAAACTAGGTAGAAAACACCCTATCACAAAGCATATTAGTCTCATTCAAATATCTATTAACGATTACTATTACGCGCCCTCTCTTGTCTAGGTGAGCAGCTATATTTCTTTTGATAACACCGCGCTAGGTAAGATGTAGAACTAAAACCACAAGCCGTGGCTATTTGCAGCACAGACAAGCTAGACTGGCGCAACAGTTGCTGGGTTTTTTCAAGACGTAAGTGCAAATAATATTGCCCCGGACTTTGCTGTAAGTGTTGTTTAAACAACCGCTCCATTTGCCGAGCAGACATGTTTGATGCGTCGGCCAGCTCTTGACATGTGAGTGGGGTTTCCAAGTTTTGGCGCATAAAATCAATCGCTTTGATCATTCTTGGGTTGTTGATATTTAACCGCGATTGCAAACGCATTCTTTGATCTTGATGCGGAGGGCGAATATGGGGGTGCATATATTGCTCTGCAACCAATAAAGCCAGCTCATAGCCATGCTGATCTGCGATAATTTGCAGCATCATATCTAAACCAGCAGAACCACCAGAACAAGTCATTAAATTACCATCAAACTCGTATAGCTCACCGCTCATCGATATATCTGTAAATTGTTCACGAAAACTATCTACATATTCCCAATGTATAGTGCAGGTTCTATGTCTAAGCAACTTTGCCTTAGCCAGTAATAACGACCCCGTAGAGGTTGCGCCTAATCGCTTTACTTGCCTAGCCGCTTGACGCAACCATGCAAACAACTGATCGTCTCCATACGCTGCCACATTGATACCTGCCACCACTAGCAACACATCAAGGGTTTTAACTTCTTCTAGCGTGATTGTTGGAGCTGTGACCATTTGATTACTGGCGTTAACGGGTAACCCGTGCCAACTCAAAAAATCCCACTTATAGAGGCTGTCTTGAGCTTGTGCATTGGCCATACGCAAGGGTTCCACAGCCGCAGCTAATGACAGCATGGAAAAACCCGGCACTAAAAAAAAGCCAAAACGTTGCATTACGAACCCAGTTAAAACATAGACTTGCTAAATTGAGACCTTTGCACAATACGAACGCCAAGGTCTCAAATTATTTTTTAACACATTAGTCCTTTTTGTCGGTTTTGTCTCACTAAAAGTCGTCTTGAGTGGTTCTTATTTCGACATAAAACCGCATTATGATCATTAATTGAATATTTTATATAAACAACCGGAGTCCATGATGGCCTTTCCTTCTTCTTCTGCCTACATCATCGTAGGCGCTGGTATTCATGGTCTAAGTACCGCTTACCATTTGGCTTTAGAACTTAAAGCCAGTGGCAAAGGCGATGGGCGTGACATTATTATCCTTGATAAAAATGGTATTGCAGCAGGAGCCACAGGCATTGCATGTGGCGTAGTTCGCAACAACTATTTCCAACCTGCGATGCGTGAACTCATGGCTCACTCTGTAGAAGTTTGGGAATCAGACATAAAAGCCTACTCATATCATCCTGTGGGCTATATGCAAATTAGCCCTGAATCAATGCATGCAGATGTCGCCACGATCTACAACCAACAACAAGCGATTAACTACCCTTCTACCTTTATCGAAGGCGAAGCAGATTGCACTAAATACATGAAAGGTATCTTTCACGACTGGCAAGCCCAAGGCATCACTTCAGTGTTACACGAAGCCAAAGGGGGTTATGCCAATAATACCAAAGCAATGTACGGATTAGCCACTAAAGTTGAGAACGAAAACATCCGCATTATTAGTGGGGTCGCTGTCAAAGGCTTCACGCGCAACCAAGGCTGCGTTACTCACGTTGAAACAGATAAAGGTCACATTGCCTGTGATTATGTTGTCATTGGTGCCGGCCCATGGGCGAAAAGCTTGTGGGAAATGTTAGAGCTACCAAAAACAGTGAGTATTAAAGGTGCCAACGACATTGTGCATACAGATATTCCAATGTGGGTTTATTGGTCGCTGCAAGAAGGCACTTTGGGTGTTGACCCTAAACTTCAAGTAGACAATGAAGGCAACATGCCACCTGTGATCCATGTAGACTCAAATGCGCCACTTTATTCTAGTGTGGATGGCAGCCTAGTCACAAATGAAATGTGGGGGATCTATTACAAGCCTGATTTCCATTTTGGCGGTGTTCAAGGCGGTGCGGCGCCATTCCCAGTGAAAACAAACCCAGATGAAGTCGCTGTTGATCCATATGGCCCAGATTCTCCAGAATTTGTCGTTGGTGCTGAGTTTGCACACATGTGGGTTTCTGCCTTAGCCCATTGCCAAAAGCGCTTTGAAGGCACTATGCCTAAATTTAAAGATGAACCAAGTGGCGGCATTGGTTGCTTCACCCCAGACTCTTTTCCTATCTTTGACGTGTTCCACGACAATGCCTACTTCATTGCAGATTCTAACCACGGTTACAAAATGCTTGGAGTCGGTAAATTAGTAGCCAATGAAATTGTGACTGGACAAAAGCATCGATTGCTTGAGCCATTTCGTTTAGATCGTTACGAGCAAGGCAATCTACACCCTGTATCTAGCAGTCCATTCCCTTGGTCATAAGGTAAAAAACACCCTAATTTAAGTTCAGTTAAGCTAAATAAGGCCCTGTAGAACAGGGCTTTTTTGTGGACGGTTGTGAGCATTCTTTGTGCTAAGATAAAGGCTATTGCAACCAAAAAAACACCATTGAGCAAACTAAGCTGCATTGTGCTATTACGACTAAGGATCTAAATTTGAGACAAATAGATTGGTTAAGCAACCCTGCTTTGGGAGCTATCTTAGTGACCGCCATATGGGGCGTTAATATGGTCGCCATGAAAGCAATAGTGACTGACATGGACCCACTATTGTTTACATCGGCACGTTTTTTATTACTAGCTCTGGTGCTTTTGCCTTTCGTGAAAATATCTATGGCACAGCTGCGCCCTTTACTGCCTATTGCATTAGTGATGGGCTTAGGTCATTTTTATCTTTTAGCGGTTGGTCTGTCTATCGTCCCTGGTGTGGTGGCTAGCGTATGTTTTTTATTATCAGCGCCTTTCTCTGCTTTATTAAGCTATTTATTTCTTCATGAGCGCATCACACTCATCCAAACCTTAGCCATTATTATTGCTACTTTGGGCGCAATGCTTCCTACTTTATTTACAGGTGAAAGCGAACTTCAATGGGGTATGCTCATTGTAATTTTAAGCACTTTTATGTGGGCGATCGGCAATATTCAGATCCGCAAGCTCAAAGAACTGTCACTGCTTGCCATCCAATTTTGGATAGCCATCATCACTGCGCCTTTGTGCTTTGTCGTGTACCTATTACAAATTGACAATACGCCGATACTGCCGCAATTTACCGCAAGCATTATGCTTGCCATAATGTACGTGGTTTTGTGCTCGTCAATTTTAGCTTATAGTTTTTGGTATGGGCTAGTGCATCGGCATGGCATGGGCCGTTTAGCTGGATTTATATTATTACAACCAATATATACTTTGATATTTGGGTATCTAATGTTAGGCGAGACGCTCACATTGTTGCAACTGGTAGGCAGCTCGGTCACGCTTACTGGTGTGTATGTCTATTTCAAACACAGCACAGCGAACAAACCTGTTAATGACAAAGTTACGCTGTGAGGCCTGTGCACATTAGCAACACCAAGCTAAAATGGCTTAAAAATACATTACACGGTATCTAGTGTATCGCGCCTTCTAGGCGCAGCAGAAATGCTTTTGTATCCACCCCTCCTCCAAAGCCTGTGAGGCTGCCATCAGCACCTATCACACGGTGACAAGGGATAATCAATGGAATGGGATTGCGACCATTTGCGGCGCCTACAGCGCGCATAGATTGGGGCCTGCCAATGGTCTGCGCAATGTCTTTGTAGCTACGCACTTGCCCATAGGGAATGAATTGCAATGCCGCCAAAACCTGCATTTGAAATGCGCTTCCATTAGGCGCTATAGCTAAACTAAATTGCTTTAATTGGCCTGCAAAGTAAGCGTCTAATTGTCCTTTAGCTTTAGATAAAGTCGCTGGGTTATATTGCCAACCAGGCTCAGGTTGAAAGTGCATTTTCCCACTGGGAAAGCTCAAATAATGCAGCACTTCATTTTGGCCCACCAATAACAGCTTGCCCACCGGTGAATCAATATAAGTATATTCAAATGACATTTTTCACCTCTTATTTATTCACGTCCATGGACACAAGTTCTAAACTCTTACCATGGCTAATCGCTAAATCTGCTTCTATATGGTTTAAATGGGCTGACATCAAATCTAACGCAGCTTTTTGATGTTGATTTTTTATTGCCTCAACTAAGGCACGATGCTCACTTGGAGGACAGTTTGAAAAACTATGCTGACCATACATCGCAGTAATCAAGCTAGATTCTGTGACTAAAGTTTGCATAAAACCAGCCAGTAAATGATTATTTTGAAAGCTGGCAATCAACAAATGAAATTCACCCGATAAGCGAATAAGCTCATTGCGATCATTGTTAACAAAGGCCTCTTCTTCCAACCTCATATGTGCATTGAGCTTATCAATATCAGCATCACTTCTTTGGGTCACAACGTTTTGAATAATAATAGACTCTATAGACCTTCGAGTTTCAAATAAAATAACCGCTTGTTGGAAGGTTGGTTTACGAATTCTTGCGCCTTTATTGGCTTTTAGCTCCACAATGCCTTTGTTAGCCAATGTCAGCAAGGCCCTTCTGACATACATTCTTTTTATATCAAAACGTTCACATAGAGATTTTTCACTCAAACGTGTTCCTGGGCCAATCCGCTGTTCCATAACATCGTTGACGATGGCATCAACAATGGTTTGTTCTGTCACTGTCGCATCCTTTACTACCACAAAATACTCCCTTTTTTCAGTTAAATACAAAAAAAGGGCAACCTTAGTTGCCCTTTTTACAAGCTAAATACCATCTAGCATTACTTGCTCATTAATCTTCTTCTGGCAAAATCTGATTTAACAAAATGGCTAAGAATGCAGTTGGGGCCACTGCTGATGTAGCCAGTGTTTTCCAAATGCCTGGCAAATGTTGCACAGCTGTGGGCTCCAAGTTAAGACCAAGGCCAACTGCCAGTGATATTGAAATAATGATCATATTACGACGGTTCATCTTAACTTCTGACAAAACGTTCAGTCCTGCCGATGCAACCATTCCAAACATCACAATGACACCACCACCAAGCACAGGGAAAGGCATTGAGGCGATCACTGCACCCACTTTAGGCAACAGGCCACACAAAAGCATCAACACACCTGCAATGGTCACCACGTGACGACTCATTACACCAGTCATACCCACGATGCCCACATTTTGGCTGAACGAAGTGTTTGGCAATCCACCAAAAACACCAGCAACCGCGGTACCCAGACCATCTGCATAGGTTGCGCCCGAGATTTCATCATCTGTTGCTTCGCGATTAGCACCCGCTTTGGTGGTTGCTGAGGCATCGCCAACAGTTTCAACTGCAGAAACGATTGACACCAAAGTTACTCCGATAACAGCGCCTAAGTTGAATTCAAAACCAAACGGCATCACTTGTAGACCGGTAAGCCAGCTAGCCTTTGCAACAGCGCCAAAGTTAACCATACCCATGAAGTATGCCAAAGCATAACCGGCGATAAGGCCGATTAAGATGGCCGCATTTGACAAGGTACCCGTGGATTTAAATTTAACCAATAAAGATACTACGATTACAGTTAGAGCCACCGACCAATGCTGTAACGAACCAAAGCTATCTGCATTCATTTGGAAATCAGCTGCACCGCCTGCTGCATATTTAATGGCAACAGGAATAAGATACAAACCAATGGCTAAAATAACTAAGCCTGTAACCAAAGGCGGAAACCAGCTACGAATTCTAACGATAACTGCACCCAAAGCAAAATGGATCACGCCTGCTATGATACATGAGGTCAAAGCGACTCCAAGACCTTGCGTCGCTGCAATGCCAGCAAGTACACCCACAAAGGCAAAACTTGTACCTTGCATGATGGGCAAACGCGAACCAACAGGACCAATCCCGACGGTTTGGAACAAGGTGGCAATACCTGCAAAGAGCATCGCCATCTGAATTAGATAAACCTGTTGTTCACCACCAAAGGCTAAGCCAGCCGCGCCAGCAACAATAATTGAAGGTGTTACGTTAGAGGCAAACATCGCAAGAACATGTTGCAGACCTAGCGCTAAGGCCTGCCCCATGGGCGGAGTTACATTTGCATCACTGTAAATGGAAGGGCTTACGTTTGACATATTTTTCTCTCTTATTTAGAAACCGTGAGATCTCTCGTTATTGTTATTTGTTACATCAGTTATTTTAGCAACCTGAGACTCAGTGACAGATTGTTAACAATATTTTGCCACCTTTTACATTTAATGTATACACCAAAGAAAATAACCACTATTGCCGCTTGTTGATGCCCCGACATAGGTTTAAAATTAGGCGTATAAAGTCTTAGGAGACAACTCAATGTTCAGTGGTTCATACGTCGCTTTAGTTACCCCTTTTCAAAATGGCAAGTTAGATGAAGCGGCACTGCGCCGTATCGTTAACTGGCAATTAGATAAAGGTACCCACGGTTTAGTCCCGGTTGGTACAACTGGTGAATCACCGACTTTGTCTGAAGCTGAGCACAAACGAGTTGTAGAAATTGTAGTTGAAGAAAATAATGGCCGCGTGCCCGTGATTGCCGGTGCCGGCTCTAACAATCCAGTAGAGGCGTTGGCTTATGCGCGCCACGCTAAAGAATTAGGTGCAGACGCTATATTATGTGTCGCAGGGTATTACAACAGACCCAATCAAGACGGACTTTACGCGCATTTTGAGTACATCACTCAAGGCGTAGACATCCCTATGGTAATTTATAATATTCCACCAAGGGCCATTGTTGATATTGAGCCCCAGACGATGGCAAAACTAGCTGCTTTACCCAACGTTGTGGGCGTAAAAGATGCGACTGGAGATGTTTCACGAATCAGTTTAGAGCGTATGGCTTTAGGCAATAACTTTTCTTATCTATCAGGTGATGACTTAGCCGCTGTAGCTTACAATGCGGTGGGTGGCAATGGCTGCATCTCTGTCACAGCAAACGTCGCCCCTAGTCGTTGTTCGGCTATGCAAACAGCCTGCCTTAACGGCGATTTTAAGGAAGCCAAACGTATTCATGATGAACTTACGCCGCTGCATGTGGCGATGTTTAACGAGCCAAGCCCAGCTGGCGTAAAATACGCCGCTTCTTTAATAGGTTTATGTACTGAAGAAACTCGCCTGCCAGTGATGCCTCTCAGTGCAAAAAGCAAAGCCACACTGGATAGCTTAAAACACTTGATGGGCTAATGTTATGGCTGATCTGTCGTTAACGGATCAATCCATAGTCTTGGCTTAAGACCTCTATGATCTCTTCCTTAGGCTGCTGGCTCACTTGAAGCTTGCGGCCTGTAATTTTTTCTGCAATACCTACATAAGTATTTGAAATATCTAACAGTGCTTCTAAAGGCAAGGCATTTTTGTGAGCTAACGCTTCACGTTCTTGCATACGCTTTTTATTAAGAAGAATATCTGGGTCATCAAAGTGATTAAGTAAAAACTGTCTAAATCCTTCTTTAGAGTTTTCGACGACCTTGCCTGCCCTTAACGCTTGCCCATCCCAAATTCTTGATGAGTCAGGTGTGCCCACCTCATCCATGTAAATGAGTTTTTCCTCACCTTTAGCGTCGGTCACATATCCAAATTCAAATTTAGTATCGACAAAAATTTGATCATGGGCTGCTAAATCTTGGCTAATGACACTGAATCCATCGCGTAATAATCGTTCATAAACGTTGATATCAGCAGGTGTGGTGAAATTAAACGCTTTATAGTTGGATACTAAATCAGTGCGGGTCACATTCACATCATCGGCTTCTGGTACATTAGGTATGCCCTTTAGAATGCCTTTAGTAGAAGGTGTGATAAGTAATTGTGGCAAACACTGGTCTTGTTGTAAGCCCTCTGGCAAAGTAAGGCCACAAAAATCTCGTTCTCCAAGCGAATAAGAGCGCCACATAGACCCCGTGATATATTGACGCGCAATGGCTTCTACCATTATAGGTCTGGCTTTTTGCACAATCCACACCAGAGGATGGGGTGTATCAACGATGTGACTATCGGCGAGTCCAGCCTCTCGAAAACGGGCAAACCAGTGATTTGCTACTGCGTTAAGTGCTGCTCCTTTACCAGGAACGCCTTGCAATCCGCCTTCAGCGTGCCAAATACAATCAAATGCAGAAATACGATCGCTAATAACCATCACAGCTAGCGGTGCATTAGGCGCAACGTTATAGCCCTTGGACGCTATTAAACGTTTACTTTGTTTTTCGCTTAGCCAATAAACACTGCGCACTTTACCACTGTGTACGGGTAAATCTGTTGCAATAGGCAAATCATCGTTGGTCGCAAGTACGTTATAAGAAGCAGACATATAGGGGGTTTCTAAAACACGTGAGGCTCGTATTTTACCTAAATTATTCTCGCAGCGCAGCTAGTTAGAAGCCAAAGTGGGTTATATTTTTGTATCACCTACACTATTTCTAATATTCCCAAGTATAGACTGCGTAGCTTAGTAAATGGATTATTGGAATGAATACGAAGGCGCAAAAAATGGGTAAACTTAAGGCACTCGTTGATCAAGACCTTGTAACTATTTTACAATAAATCAACCAACACTTTCCAAACCCATCTAACCGAGTAGCCACATGACGCAGTTGACCCGCCAATATTTTGAAGAGCTGGATAAAAATGATCAGCTAGCATCGATGAGAGAAGAATTTTGTTTAGAAAAAGGTCTTATTTATCTAGATGGAAATTCTCTGGGGGTTTTACCCAAAGCAACGGCAAGCCATATGGGTGAGGTCATAAATCAACAATGGGGAGAAGGCTTAATCCGCAGTTGGAACACCCACCAATGGATGCAGAAACCAGCTCAGCTAGGCGATAAAATTGCCCAACTTGTCGGCTCTAAAGAAGGACAAATGCTAGTGTGTGACACCACGTCTGTGAATATTTTTAAATTGGCAGCTGCAGCCGTTAAAATGCGGCCAGGTCGAGCCAAACTGATCACCGAAATAGGAAACTTTGCGACAGACCTTTATTTACTGCAGGGTTTGGCTAAATTATTGGGAGACCAAGTGCAGGTTGTTGCTCTACCCCGCGACCAAGTTTTAGGTGCCATTGATCAAGATACGGCGCTGGTATTGTTGACTCACGTTCACTTTAAAACAAGCGCGATGTGGGATATGGACAGTGTCACTCAAATCACACAGGAAAAAGGCGCATTAATGATGTGGGACTTATCCCATTCGGTAGGTGCCATGCCAATCAACTTAGATGCCATAAATGTCGACCTAGCGGTGGGCTGTACTTATAAATACCTCAATGGTGGCCCTGGATCTCCTGCCTTTTTGTATGTTGCAAAACGCCACCAAGACCTTTTTGAGCAACCCCTTACAGGGTGGCTGGGCCACGCAAAACCGTTTAATTTTGAAGATGATTATCAAGGAGCAAAAGGCATTCAACAAGCCATGTGTGGCACACCTGCTGTATTAGCCAATGCCGCTTTAGAAGTGGCACTAAATTTAATATTAGGTGTCGATATGCATTTAGTCAAAGTGAAGTCACAGCTGATGGGGAATTTGTTTATACAATTAATCCACCAACGCTGCCCCGAGTTTGAAGTTGAATCCCCCCAAGACAAAAAACAGCGAGGAAGTCATGTGTCACTGACTCACACGCAAGGCTACGCCATCATGCAGGCTTTGATTTCACGTAACATTATAGGTGATTTTAGAGCCCCCAAGACCCTTCGTTTTGGCTTCACTCCACTTTATCTAAAATACGTAGATCTTTGGGATACCGTGATGGCATTAGAGGAGATCATGTTAAACAAGAGTTGGGATCGAGCTGAATTTTTACATCAGCAGGCAGTCACTTAGCTCCACTAGAACTTTTTTAGCTAAACCCCAAAGAAAAACTTGGAGCTACAAACATGAGTCAGTGCGACGCCATCGTGGCCAACTGTGCATTGGTAAAAGACTTAATTAAACTCACCTATGAAGCCGGTGAAGAGATTTTGAAAATTTACCATAGCCATGATTTCAATGTGCAAAAAAAGAGTGATGCTTCTCCTGTAACTGCTGCCGACATGGCGTCCCATCATTTTATCATTAACGGCCTCAAAACGCTGACACCTGATATCCCTGTGATATCAGAAGAAGACTCTTGTTCACTTGAGGTTGCTCAACATCACCAATGCTATTGGCTGATAGATCCGCTTGACGGAACCAAAGAATTCATTGACAGAAATGGTGAATTTACGGTCAACTTAGCTTTGATTGAAGGTAATAAACCAAGCTTTGGACTAGTGGGAGTCCCCATTGCAAATACTGTATATTGGGGTGGGAAAGGTTTTGGCGCCTTTAAACAAAGACTCAATAGCGCTCAACCTGCCATAGCCATTGTTTGTGTTAAAGCCCAAAAACCGATGAGAGTGCTGGCCAGCAAACGCCACCTCAATAGTGCGACAGAAAAGCTTATTAATAAACTAGGCCCCACCACACTTATACAGGCTGGCAGTTCACTTAAGTTCCTTCACATTGCCGAAGGATTGGCAGATTACTATCCTAGATTAGCACCAACATGTGAATGGGACACCGCCGCAGCTCAAGCCGTATTAGAAGGTGCTGGGGGCAATGTTCAGCAAGTTTCTGGGGCTCAGATGATATATGGCAAGGTAGATATTTTAAATCCATTCTTTATTGCTATGGGCTTAGTTGAAGCTAAAGTTTAATGTTAATTTTCAGGCAATGGCTCCACTGTTAAGCCACATTAACGTAAAAAACACTGGCACAACATTCCCCTAAGAAGCTATATTCCTATCCACTGTCTACTTCAACGCCTAAGCGAGAGATATTATGAAAATAGTTGCCATGCAAAGCCATATTGTGGCAGTGCCTCCCCCACATGTAGGCGGTATGTATTGGATTTTTGTCACCTTAGAAACAAACTGTGGCATCCAAGGAGTGGGGGAAGTTTATGCCTCCTCGTTTCACCCACAAGTGATGGTGAAAGCTTTAGATGACGTCTTTGATCGCTACTTAAAAGGCCATGACCCACATCACATTGAACGATTTTATCGACAGTGTTATTCCAGTGGTTTTACCCAACGCCCAGACCTAACAATGATGGGCGCTTTTAGCGGTTTAGAAATCGCGTGCTGGGACATTATTGGCAAGGCAGCTGGTAAGCCGGTCTATGAGCTCATAGGTGGCAAAGTGCATGATAAGCTGCGTTCCTACACCTACCTCTACCCTACCAATAAAAAGGGTGAATATGATTATAACTGTCCCGATCTAGCTGTAGAATGTGCACTAATGAATATGGAGCGTGGCTTTACTGCGTTAAAATTTGACCCTGCCGGTCCTTATAGCGATTACTCTGGTCACCAAATATCGCTTAAAGCGTTAGATAAATGTGAAATTTTCTGCCGTAACATTCGTGATGCTGTGGGTAATAACTGTGATTTATTATTTGGAACTCACGGGCAAATGACCCCTGCTTCTGCTATTCGCTTAGCCCAACGTATAGAACCCTTTGACCCACTTTGGTTTGAAGAGCCTGTCCCACCAGGTCAATCTGAAGCAATGGCACGAGTTGCATCAAAAACCAGCATTCCTATCGCTACCGGTGAGCGATTAACCACCAAATATGAGTTTCATGATGTATTGAAACACAATGCTGCTTCTATCTTACAAATGAATTTGGGTCGTGTGGGCGGTATTTTAGAAGCCAAAAAAATTGCTGCTTTGGCCGAAGTTTATTATTGCCAGATAGCGCCCCATTTATATAATGGCCCCATTGGTGCTGCGGCTAGTATTCAGTTAGCCACGGCCACGCCTAACTTTTTAATTCAAGAAAGTATAGGCACATGGGATGGGTTTCATGCCCAAGTAGTACAAGAAAAGATTGATTGGCAAGACGGCTACATCATCCCCAATGCCAAACCTGGCATAGGTATAGAGCTCAATATGGATGTGGTAAAGGCCCATTCACCTTATAAAGGCAAAGCATTGCACTTATCCATGGATAGCAAAGTTTATAATGAACACGCAAATAATTAACACGCCAAACTGAACACTTAAATTGCAAGGTTAGTGTATAGGGTTAATAGTTATGGAAGTAGATTACATAATTGTGGGTGCAGGCTCTGCTGGCTGTGTGCTAGCCAATAAGCTAACTCACTGTGGGCGCTACACAGTATTGTTATTAGAAGCTGGTGGAGCGCTATTAAACCCCTGGATAAGGGTGCCTGCCGGGTTTAGTAGCACCTATTATCACCCACGCTATAATTATATGCACTACAGCCAAGCTGAGCCCAATTTAAATAACCGCAGTATTTACGTGCCCAGAGGGAAATGTTTAGGGGGATCTGGCTCTATCAATGCCATGATCTATGTGCGTGGCCAAGCTCAAGACTTTAATGACTGGGCTGCTGCTGGTAATCCAAACTGGAGTTACAAGCATGTATTACCTTACTTTAAAGAGCTAGAACAGCACCCACTTGGGCAAACTAAATACCACGGCGCACACGGCCCTATTGGCATAACCCAAATGCATAAAGGAGCCCATCCAATATGCCAGACATATTTACAAGCGACAAAGGAGCTAGGTTTACCACAAACCTCAGATTTTAACGGAGCACAGTTTGAAGGGGCCGGCATCTATGAAGCCAACATTAGAAATGGTCGTCGTGATTCAAGCTACACCGCTTATTTAAAACCTGCTTTGAAGCGCCCTAATTTAATCTTATGGACTAATGCCCATGTACAAAAACTGTGCGTTAAAGAACAGCAAATCATAGGTTTGGAGGTGGTTTATAAAAATAACCTACAGCAGGTGGATGTTCGTAAAGAAGTCATCTTGTGCGCTGGCGCTGTGGCGAATCCGAAGCTTCTGCAGTTGTCAGGCATTGGCGACCCTGCTCTTCTTGGCAAGCATAATATTGCAGTGAAGGTCCCGCTTAATGCTGTAGGCCAAAATCTACAAGACCACTTTTGTGCAAGCTTTTATTTTCGCAGCAAGGTGCCCACTTTAAATGATGACTTTGGCACCCCATTTGGCAAGGTTAAAGCGGGGTTAAAATACGTTTTAAAGCGCACTGGGCCGTTATCGATGGCGGTGAACCAAGCTGGGGGATTTTTTCGCGCAAGTGAGACTGAAACAGAGGCTAACGTGCAAATTTATTTTAACCCTTTGTCTTATGAAATTCCTCAAAACTCAAACGCAAAGCTTGAGCCATTGCCCTATTCAGGGTATCTCATGGCTGTTAACTCATGCCGACCTACCAGCCGCGGCAGTATTAACATTGCCAGCGCAAGCCCTTCCGATGCGCCGTTAGTGCAATTTAATTACTTATCCACTCTCAAGGATCAACAAGAAGCTATTCAGGCTTATAAACTAGTCAGTATTCTTAGCAAAACCCAGGCGCTTAAACGTGTCACAATCAAACAAGAAAAACCAGATCAAAAAACGCCCTCAGATTCTCAAATATTGGAATATTTTCGCACTGACGGCAGTTCCATTTACCATTTGTGTGGTACTTGCGCCATGGGAGAAGAGGTACAAAAATCTGTTGTAAACCAGCACTTAAAAGTGCATGGAGTGGTTGGATTACGTATTGCTGATGCTTCAGTATTCCCTAACATCACTTCAGGTAACACAAACGCCGCAACCATGATGGTCGCAGCCAAAGCAGCCGACTTAATATTAGGCCAAGCAGAAACCAAAAAACCGTAGCACAAGGCGCCTCAAGCGCGTACAAAAGCGCTTGTTAACTCACTTCTACTTGGTAAATGTCATCAACATTGCTGGAGCCTTTATGACTTACGTTTAAGTCTTTTATTACGCCATTATTAAGGCCATAGATCCAACCGTGTATTTCTAAGGTTTGATTGTTTTGCCAGGCTGTTTGTACAATTTTACTCTGCGCTAGATTGGCAACTTGTTCCACCACATTAATTTCACACATACGATCCAAACGAGCGCTTTGGTCATTTAGCTCCTGCAGCTCTTCTCGATGGCGTATGCATATGTCTTTAATGGAGCGCAACCAATAGTCACTGATACCGGCATCGGTATTTTCTAGAGCTACTTTAACGCCACCACACCCATAATGGCCACACACGATAATATGCTCAACCTTTAACACGTCAACTGCGTATTGAATAACCGATTGGCAGTTAAAATCAACGTGCTTGACTAAATTAGCTACATTTCGATGCACAAATAATTCGCCAGGTAACAAACCTACAATTTCATTAGCAGGCACACGACTATCCGAACAACCAATCCACAAGTACTTTGGCGCTTGTTGCTGAGCCAGTGTGGTAAACAACTCGGGCTGCTCTTGAGCTACTTTTTTAGCCCAAGCTTGGTTCATACTTAATAGTTCTTCAATCCCCATAAAATGCCCTAATCATCTTAGCTAGTTAGATACGCGTCATTTTAGCACCCAATTAGTGAAAAATAACTATGCTTTGAGATAAATCTAGTGTGTACTAACCGATAAATGAAATGTACCAAACTCAACCTACTTCGAGTATTAAAAATGTCATCTATTGATGAAAAAAAACAGCAACTACGCATTCAAGCCAAGCACCAAAGAGCCGCCGCTTTTACCCTAAACCCCAATATGGGCACACAGGTTTGTAATCGTTTATTGGATTCAAATATTATCCACACCAACCAAGTTATAGCTGTTTACTGGCCTCTAGGTGATGAGCTTGATCCTAGGCCGTTGTTGAACACCCTTAATGCTCTGGGCCATACAATGGTTTTACCGGTAATGATAGGTGCGGAAAAACCACTTATTTTTCGCATGTGGCAGCCAGGAGATGTATTACAAGATGCTGGCTTTGGTACGCGTGAACCCACTGAAAATAAGCATATATTAGAGCCCGATGTTATTCTGGCGCCTTTATTAGCCTTTGATAATAGAGGCTTTCGCCTAGGATATGGTGGTGGCTTTTATGATCGCACATTAGAGTTACTAAGAAAAACCAAACCTGTATCTGTGTACGGTATTGCCTATGCTGCACAAGAAATGCATCAAGTGATCAAGGGACCATATGACCAGCCCCTTAATGGCATCGTGACAGAGCTTGGTTTTCGCTCATTTTCACAATAGGTTTTATCAATTAGAGATTTGGCGCTTGCACTGCTGCGGGCACCAAAATCCAACCGATGCCTTCAATATTGAACTCTAACTCAACATCTGCTTTATTTTTCAAATCAGCATCAATGCCCATCAACATGGCATGATTTCCACCAGGGGCCAGTGTTAACGTCTGGCCAGGCGCAATGACCCAGCCGTCAATGATCTGACGCATTTGCATCACTTTATCGACCATAACCATTGTGTGCAACTCTGCAACTTTACTTACAGAAGTTCTAACGGCAACCAGCTTAAGGTCTTTGCCAGACAGGTTTTTGATATCCACAAATCCAGCCGTCATAGCCATTCCTGGCATAGGTTTTTTGACCCATGCATTAGAAAACTTAACTTGGTCAATGGTTAACGGATTAGCAAAAACGCTTGCACAAAAGGCCGCAGTGAATATAGCAATGCATGTTGTAATTTTCATTTTATTTCCCAGCTATGAAGATTAAATTGTTTCGTTACCAAGCTTATTATATCAACAAAAAAGTTCACAAAAAATACTTATAAGAAACTCTATTAAAGTTCAATGGTGTCAAAAATTGCAACAAACCCTTACCATTAAACGCTTACATGTTTTATGCACACAACCTGTGGATAACACTGTTAACAAATATTGGAAAAAAGCCCCAAAGCCCACTATACGGGCACTGTCAACAAACTGATCAAAAAACAACCAAGTGATTTTTTTCGTATATAATTCAATAGCTTATCGAAGTCAATCAGTATATATAAGATATTTTTAAGGAATTAAATGAGTGCTTAGAAGACGTTTATAAAATGTCCACAACACCTACCATAAAATTCAATGAGTTACAGATGTCAAGAATAAAAAACCAGAAAATCGTCAAAAAAAAGAGGTTTATTTAGCCCTGACTATTGACAGTTTTTAAAATCAAACACTTAGAGCTGGCGAACTAAATCTTGGCCCGATCTCAAGCTCATTATGTTCTCTTGGGCTTGGCTTAGAATCGTTTGTCTAGCCTGTCGACTTGCCCAAGCGGTATGAGGAGTAATAATTAAATTGTCTCTATCTACCGTTAATAAGGGATGATCTTTTAATGGCGGCTCTTGGGTTAAGACATCAACACCTGCTCCTGCTATCTGGCCTTCATCTAATGCTTTAAGCAAAGCTAATT
Organism: Oceanospirillaceae bacterium; assembly: GCA_024686035.1. Lineage (GTDB taxonomy): Bacteria > Pseudomonadota > Gammaproteobacteria > Pseudomonadales > Balneatricaceae > Njordibacter. Next base: position 8,806 of record JAIBDW010000007.1, on the reverse strand, counting down.
CATTAACCACTCCGCCACGTGCGCAATTAATGAGAAAGGCCGAATTAGGCAAAGCGCATAGCTGTGGCCAATCGATTAGATCAGTTGTGTCTTGAGTAAGGGGACAATGCAAAGAGAGAATGTCCACTTGGGGCAACATCTTTGCCAAACCAAGGCGTCCTGACTTGGGCTCCACATTTTTGCCAGGCCTTTGGGCAATCAAAATCTTCATGCCAAATGCCAACGCTAGATCCGCAACACCCTTTCCAAGATCGCCGTATCCAACAATACCTAGGGTTTTGCCAGACAAGCTTTCTACAGGAAAATCTAACATACAAAACTGTGTACTTTTACTCCAGTCCCCATTTTTGATTGAGCGTCGATAATTAAGCATTTTAGTACTCAAACAAAGCATCAACATTAAACAATGCTGTGCGACTGAGTCTACACCATAGGCACGACAATTTTGCACACTAATACCCAGTGCTTTAGCTGCACTAAGATCAATATTATTAACCCCCGTAGCTAGCACGATAATGTGTTTAAGTAAGGGTAGTTGTGAAAGCACACTAGCATCAAGAACAACCTTGTTGACTAAGGCTATTTGGACGCCTGTAAGGCGCTTAACAGTGTCACTGGCTTTGGTTTGCTGATAACAATGCATGTGTTCAACAGCGTTAGTTAGAGGGACAAAATCAAGGTCATCAAAACCTAGTGTTGCCGCATCTAATATCGCTGCATTCATGCTTTAGCAGTCCTATAAAAATTATTTATTAATTTGTGGTTGCAATATTGAAAGAATTTCTTGTGCATAGACTTTAGCAGCGGGTTTTCCTTGATTATCTAACACTTGTAAATAGACGCTACTCGAGGTGACCTGAAAGCTTAATTGGAATTGCCCAACATAGGTATATTTGCCGGCTTCACTAACCTCACCTTGGTCGGCATCTTCAAATACATAAACAACTTTTCCACCCATCCAAACCTTATAACCCTTTTTATCCTCTAAACTTGTAGGTACGGCCAAATCTGGCTGAGCTGAATAAATAGTTAAATCTTCAGCAGGCTCTTCATCAGCTTCAAAGCCTAGCAATGATGTGTCAATCTTAATTCCACCTCGCTTATCTTTTTTACCGTCGCTAGTATGCAAATCTTTGAACCACCCGAGAATTCCACTAGATTTAGATTTAGCCTCGTCAAGTGTTCTCAAATGACTAGTATGGGTAAAATAAATAGCCTTTGCCGCTTCGTCATAGCTGCCTACATCAAACACAGACATCGCTGCAAGAACCTTGGGGAAAGCGTCGGCATAAGACATATTCAATTGGATTAAGGGCTGGTCAAATTGATCTTTGCCAAATAAAGGAACCTGGTAATGTTGGGCACTTCCATCTGATATTTGTACTACTTTTGATGTATGACTAAGGTAGCGCAACAATTCAAATGTAATTTCAGACTCATTCGGTAGTGCTCGGCCAGAGTCTTGCCAATTGATTACTTTGTTTTGGGTAATTTCCAGTTGAGTCCATTGCAAGAAAGATAAAGACAATTCAACTCGGTTTTTTGGTATTTCGTTTAGCTCAATTTTCACTCGTCCATTGACGATGTCATCATCTGCTTTTGTTAAACTTCGAATCCAGCGACTAATAAAACTATTAGTCGACGGGCCAGGGTCATCGGATAAAGAAAACCATTGTGTTTCAACAGTATTCATATCCGACACTGTCTCTATAGCAACACCTTGATCCGACCAAAATTGAGCAACCTGCCCTTGTACTTTTGATAAACTGCCTGCAACGCTAATCTTCTTAAGGTCAAGACCCCCTGTTAAATGTGCAGAATTATTACCGGTTTGGGCAAATACAAAATCAGGTCGGGGTGCGGTTTCTATACCGTTTGATTGCTCAGGGGACTGTGCAGCAGGTATAGCCAGTAAGTCACTTTGTACTTGAGTGCCATTTAAACCTTCTGGCACTTCAATACGATCAAGCACTTTAGACTTTGCATAATCAAGACTTTTATCTCTAAAGACACTATCACTTTCAGTATTAAGTGTCGGCTTACCAGCACAGCTAGCTATTAGCCCGGTTGCTAAAAGCAGAGAAAAAGTACGCATAAATCCAAAATCTTGTTGTTTCAAAATGTCATCCAGTTGTTTAAGATGGTACAAAAATCACATCATAACACTTTTAATTGAGACTACCCATATGAGCATTACTATTGGACAAGCTGTTCCACAAATAACAGCGCCAGCAACCAACCAGAGTGAATTCAACGTAAGGGAGCACAGAGGACAATTTGTAGTGCTTTATTTTTACCCGAAAGATGACACTCCAGGGTGTACCACAGAAGGTCATGATTTCAACGGCTTATTAAGCGAGTTTGAAACACTTAACGCTAAAGTGTATGGAATTTCCAGAGATTCTATTAAAAAGCATGAAAAATTTAAAGCCAAACAAGGGTACAACTTTGAATTGATCAGTGATGAAAGCGAAGCTTTATGCGCCTTGTTTGATGTCATTAAATTGAAAAAACTCTATGGTAAAGAATACATGGGTATTGACCGCAGCACCTTTATCATAAACCCTGATGGTATCTTAGTCCAAGAATGGCGCAAGGTAAAAGTACCCCAGCACGCTCAACTTGTTTTAGATCATCTTAATCAACTAACAATTTCTTAGGCCAGGCGTTCATAACAGCTTTAATTAATGTTGCCAAAGGAATGGCAAAGAATACGCCCCAAAGGCCCCACATACTACCAAAAAACAATACAGCTACGATGATCGCAACCGGGTGCAAGTTGACCGCTTCTGAAAACAGCAGAGGCACAAGCACATTGCCATCAAGGGCTTGGATGATGCCATAGGCAATCATTAAGGAATAAAACTCTGGTGACACACCCCATTGCACATAAGCAATCAAGGCAACTGGGATAGTTACAATGGTAGCTCCTATATATGGGATAAGCACGGATAAACCCACAACCATAGCTAACAGCGCTGCATAATCCAACCCTAACCACAAAAATACAATGTAAGAGACGCTGCCAACAATCAAAATTTCAAGCACTTTACCTCGAACATAATTGCCAATTTGTTGGTCCATCTCAAGCCAAACATGGCTCAACACGTTGCGTTTCACAGGTAGAAATGACGTAAACCAAGACACCATCATATGGGCATCTTTAAGAAAGAAAAATACTAAAATAGGCACTAAAACCAAATAGACTAACCAAGTTAGTGATTGGCCTATAGAGGCTAAAGAAAAAGACACTAATAATTGCCCTGCATTACCAAACTCAGCCAAAACTGCGTCAGCCATTTGCTTAACTTGCGCTGCGCTGATTAGCTCTGGGTATTGTTCTGGCAAAAGCATCAACAAGTCTCTTAACTCTTCAAGCATCAATGGCAAAGCACTTAAAAGGTCAGTAGCTTGATTCCAAAGCAATGGCAGTAACACAAACACAAACACAACAAGCAACGCTATGAACAAAAAATAAATGCCCCACACCGCTGGCAAATGATTAACACCAAAGCGTTCTAGCCACTGCACCAAACCAAAAATCAAATAAGCTAAGATTATACTGGCAAAAACGGGCGTTAACGTGGCCCCAAAAATCAAAATTGCAGCCAGACCAACGGCTAACAATACCACTAATAATAACGCTTGTTCATCAGCAAAAAAATGATCCAACCAAGCCCGAAATACTTTAAACATGTAACACCCTAAATTGTCTTTTCAATGAGGTAGTGATAGACACTGTCAATACATTGATTTTGATGTAAGTTGTGACCTGCCAATCGAGTCCAGGCTGCGAAGTCTCTTTGTGAACCGGCATCTGTGGCAAGCACTTTAAGTGTTTGGCCTACTTCTAATTGACTTAACGCTCGTTTAGCCTTTAAAAGGGGTAAAGGACATTGCAAACCTTGCGTGTCTAGCAACTGATGCCAAGCTTGTGCACCCCCAATCGTGGTATTGTCCATTGTTGACCTTACTTGCATTAAAAGCGTTTCCAGTGGCGCCTATTAATAGGTGAAACTGCGCTTTAGCGATTTATATTTTGGCTATGTTAATTAACTGCAGCAAAATCCATTAACCGCTTTAACGGCTTTAAAGCTCGTTGCTGCAGTGTGACATCAATTGTAATTTCATTGTGGCCGTGTAACAGCACTTGTTCTATTTTGTCCAAATCATTCATCGCCATCCAAGGACAATGTGCGCAGCTACGACACGTGGCACTATGACCTGCTGTGGGGGCCTCCATGAGCAGCTTTTTTGGAGCGGCTTGCTGCATTTTGTAAAAAATGCCACGATCAGTTGCCACAATAAATTCTTTATTAGGCATATCTTGTGCTGCTTTAATCAGCTGCGTGGTAGATCCTACAAAGTCTGCAATTTCCGTCATAGCATAAGACGATTCAGGATGAACTAAGACAGCAGCATTAGGGTAAATATGCTTTAACTTTTGCACCCCTTGTACTTTAAATTCGTCGTGGACAATGCATGATCCCTGCCAAAGTAACATGTCAGTGCCGGTTTGCTTAGCAATATACCGCCCTAGATGTTGATCTGGTCCCCAGATGATCGGCTTACCTTCTGCGACCAAATATTCCATTAGCTTCACTGCTATACCAGAGGTCACTACCCAATCTGCACGAGCCTTAACTGCCGCAGATGTATTCGCATAAACTACGACTGTATGGTCTGGGTGAGCATCACAAAATGCCGTGAATTTATCGGCCGGACACCCAATATCTAAAGAACACGTCGCCTCTAAAGTAGGCACTAAAACACGTTTATTTGGATTAAGAATTTTTGCGGTTTCACCCATAAAATGAACACCCGCAACCACTAGAGTAGACGCTGAACAATGGCTACCGAAACGTGCCATTTCTAAGGAATCAGATACGCATCCGCCCGTTTCTTCTGCTAACTCTTGCACCAACGCATCGGTATAATAATGCGCTACTAAGCTTGCATCATTCTTTTCAAGCAATTGTTTAATACGGTTCTTTTGTGCTTCGATGTCCTTGACAACAGGCATCTGGCGTAAATGCTCATGGGCTAGGTGTTCTTGCACCAACACTCTTGCCGAAATATCTGACTGGGTCATCATCAAAGCAGAATTTTCTGACATTCTAGTTGACCCTCTCTTGGGCTAAGCGAGCTGCGGAAGAGTCTGCGTACTCCACCAACACTCGATTTAACAATTTATTAGCTTTACTCATATCACCTAAATTTTGATAAGCAACCCCAGCTTTATACAGCGCATCTGGCATTTTTCTATGTTCTGGAAACTCACTAATAACATATTCAAATGACAACGCAGCTAATGACGCATCACCTTGAACCATGTACACCTCTCCTAACCAGTAATGAGCATTACCAAGTAATACCCCTTGTGGGTAATTCTTTATAAAAGTAAGTAAGGCTTCAATGGAGGCATCATACTGTCGCTCTCGAATCAAAGTGAATGCGGCCTTGTAATCCGTTTTCTCAGCCTCGGGATCATATATATTCTGAGTTGAAACCGTAGGTTCCAAAGCAAACTCAGACGCTGCTATGGGGGCCAAAGTTTCAGTGTTAACGACCTGATCAACTTGGGGTGTAGCTTGAGCACTGTTGGTTGCTGCAGACGCAGCAGATAGGCTCACAATCCTTCGATCTAGGTCAAGATATCGTTGTTTTTGGTCTTGCTTAAGCCGTTCTAAGTGATAGGTAAGCTGCTCCACTTGCCCTCGCAATTGTTGCAATTCAACTTTTAGAGTTTCAACAAGGTCAAACATTTGTGTATTTGCAATGGCTAGCGCACCAACTTGTGCTGTGTTTATTTTCAATACTTGTGGAGTTGGTTCTATCACCTTGGGCTGTAAAGGTGTAGACGAGGCTCCTAAACTATCTCCTATATCATTTGCTAAATCAGTTACTGGCACCGAATTATTGGCATTCACTGCTATTGAGAAAGATAACACAAACAATGATAGGTAAAAGAAATTATGAGTTTGAGACATAAAAGCGAACCCGAAAAAGACACCAAGTTTAAAAAGCAAAAACCACCGCTATGCAAAGCATAACGGTGGTGGTTTAGGGCGTATAAAAATCTACTTTACTCATGCCACAGCCGCAGAATGAGCAGGGATTTAGTAATTTATATAACGAATTTCAACACGACGGTTTTCTGCCCAAGACGCACTATCATGACCTGCGTTAACTGGTCGTTCTTCGCCGAAACTAACCACTTCGATAGCATCTACTGAAACGCCTTGAACCACCAAATAACGGCTAACAGCGTTGCCTCGACGCTCACCCAAAGCAATATTATATTCACGGGTGCCACGCTCGTCAGCATGCCCTTCTAGAACAATATTTGCGGAAGGGTTTTGACTTAAATATGCAGCATGTCCATTAAGTGCAGCACGAAACTCGGCCTTAATTGTAGACTGGTCAAAATCAAAATAAATAATATGTGCAAGAGCTTGCGCTTCTGCCTCTTCTTGTTGCTGTGCAATAATTGCGGCCTGAGCAGCCTCGTTTTCAGCTTGTAACGCGGCTTCAGCAGCATCAGCTTCGGCTTGGGCTTGAACCGCCGCTTCTGCTAGGGCTTGAGTTTCTGCTAATGCTAATGCTTCAGCTTCAGCTAATGCCTGGGTCTCAGCTAATGCTTGAGCTTCTGCAGCAACAAGCGCAGCTTCAGTACTTGCTGTAGCATCAGTGGTTTCACCAGTTGTACTACACGCACCTAAAAAAGCCACTAAAACGCCAGAAGCAATGACCTTACTTAAATTACCCATTTCCATGGATTTACTCCTCAATAATTTCATTTATCGATTAAAATATTCGTTGGTTAATTCTAACATGATTAACCAGCGCACAACTAGGCTTGAGACATCTAGATCATCAATCCAAATAAGGAGACCAAGCCGGCTCTCTAACTACACCTTCGTTTGCAGGGATTTTAAACTTAACCTTACCATCTATAGAAACCGCTGCAAGAATGTCTCGACCCCCATCCTGCGTAGAATAAATAACCATACTGCCATTTGGTGCGACACTTGGTGATTCATCTAAGCTAGTTTGAGTCAACAACGACATAGTTCCGCGCTGCAAATCTTGTACTGCTATATTAAACTGCGAATCATGCCGACTTACAAGCACTAAAAACCTGCCGTCGTAAGTTAAGCTGCCACGGGCATTATAGTCACCTTCAAAAGTGAGTCGCTCTACCCAACCAGATTCTAATGTCACTTGATATATTTGTGGCTTACCACCACGATCGGATGTAAACAAGATGTGCTTACCATCAACACTCCAAGACGGCTCCGTATCAATACCATAGTGGCGAGTAACTCTGGTCAGTTTATTGCTGGCCAAATCTAAAACATATATTTCGGCGTTGCCGTCTTTAGAAAGCACGATAGCCAATTTTTTGCCATCGGGTGACCATGCCGGAGCACCATTAATGCCTTTAAAAGATTGAATGCGTTCTCGCTGCCCCGTGGTAATGTCTTGAACATAAATCGCCGGGCGATTGGTTTCAAACGAAACATAGGCCAGTTTAGTGGCATCACGTGACCAAGATGGGGACATAATGGGTTGATTAGATTTAAGGACCTCTTTTGCGTTGTATCCATCGGCGTCTGCCACAAGCAACTTATAGTAGCTAGGGTTAACTTTTTTATCTGCCGCAACGTAGGCTATGCGTGTTCTAAACGCTCCTTTAAGACCCGTTAAAGCTTCATATATAGCGTCGCTTGCAGAATGAGCTAAAGCACGTAAGTCATTTTTCCCGCCAGTGAAGCCACTAGCTGAGATTACTTCTTGACGCTGTACGTCAAATAATTGGTAATTAACCTGATAACCACCCGAGTCGGTTACCAATACTTGCCCTATAACAAGGTATTCGGTTGCAAGATAACTCCAGTCCCGAAAATAAACGTCTTCTTCTTGATAAGGAAAACTGAGCATCAAGGATCGTTTTAACGATTTAAACTGGCCACTACGCTCCAAATCAGCATCAATGACTTGAGCTACATCCTCATTCAAAGCATTATTGCCAGACCAATGAAATGGAACAACTGCGATAGGTACAGGGTTATCTACCCCCTGAGTTATTTCAATGACTAGATCTGAAGACCATGCGGAAAATGAAACCAATAGGGTGAAAATAGCCGAGGAGACTACCGAAAAAAACACGCTTTTTGGTTTATTTTGAGCTGACTTAGCTCGCTTTTTTATTATTATCACAATCTCAAATCCTCTGGTTTAAACTTAAGGGTGAATTTACGAAAATTAGCGTCAAACAATACAGGGTTTAACTGACTTAACTTATTAAAACGCCCTACCTTTTTCACAGCCTTTACAACTGATGATACAAATGCATCAGTTGCACTGGCATCACGGTAACTTATTTGAATATCCACTACTTCACCTGTAGGTACTAGGTTAATCTCCAGCTCCACTAACATACCGGTAAGCGCATTAGCAGGCCTTACCCACTTTAACGAGATCTCATCTCTTATATAATGCACTGCGGAAGCGACTGCTTGGCCATTACTGGCTTGTTGCTCCAGAGCCTGTGTTTGGGCCTCTTCATCATCTAATAAGTTGTCTAGGGCTTGCTGAACCTTTTGTCTTTGTTGAGCTGCTTTTTTATCCGCTGCTTTTTTGTCTGCTGCTTTTTTGTCTGCTGCTTTTTTGTCTGCTGCTTTTTTGTCTGCGGCTTTTTTGTCTGCAGCTTTGTTGTCTGCCGCTTTTTTGTCTGCTGCTTTTTTATCGGCTGCTTTTTTATCGGCTGCTTTTTTATCGGCTGCTTTTTTATCGGCTACCT
>JAIBDW010000034.1 GCA_024686035.1 Oceanospirillaceae bacterium | reverse complement strand
ACCAACGGCTACGATTTCCACATGGCACTCACTAAAGGCGAAGTCTCTTGGACGGATGACCGTGTGAAAGCAACCATGGCTAACTGGAAACAGCTAGTAGATGGCGAGTTCTTCATCGATAACCATGCCGCATACTCTTGGCAGGAAGCGCTAGCTCCTATGATTCAAGGTAAAGCAGCAATGTACGTTATGGGTAACTTCTCTGTTGCACCACTGCGTGATGGCGGTTTAACTGATGATCAGTTAGGGTTCTTCCAGTTCCCAATGATTGATCCATCGATCCCAATGGCTGAAGAAGCGCCAACCGATACCATTCATATCCCAGCTAATGCTAAAAACAAAGTTGACGCGAAGCGCTTCCTTGCTTACCTAGCTCGTGCTGATGTGCAGACTGAAGTGAACGCTACCCTAGGCCAGTTGCCTATTAACAGCGGTTCTTCTGTATCTGATGACAAGTTCTTGCAAGCAGGCTATGAAATGTTGTCAAACACTGACGGTGGCATTGCACAGTTCTTTGACCGTGACGCACCTGCTGAAATGGCTTCTGCTGGCATGGAAGGCTTCCAGGAGTTCATGGTTAAGCCTGAGCGTCTAGATAAGATCCTAGAGCGTCTAGAAAAAGTACGTGCTCGCGTTTATAAGTAATTAACAAGAGCATCAATAACGCCTGTTTAAGCAATTCAAATCTGTTTAAATAGGCGTTTCTTTTCTTCAAACGTTAAAGCATGTCGCAAGGATGAGTGTATGAGAGATTTTTGGCGCACAAATCAACAACGTCTAGCGCCGGTTCTGTTTTTATTGCCTGGGCTATTAATGTTTATAGTCTATGTCATTGTGCCTATTTTCCAATCTGTTGAGATTAGTTTTTACGAGTGGGACGGGTTGGGTGAGAAAGAATATGTTGGCATCGGCAACTATGTAGAGTTGATGGATGACGAAGCTTTTTACACCTCTTTAAAGAACAACGTTATTTGGCTAGTGCTGTATATGTTAGCCATTCCTGCCGGGTTGTTTGTGGCCCTATTTCTAAATCAAAATGTAAGAGGAATTCGAATTTATAAATCGTTATTCTTTTTCCCTTTTGTTATTTCACAAGTGGTTGTTGGCTTAGTTTTTTCTTGGTTTTACGACCCAAGCTACGGCTTATTTAACAAGGTGCTAGGTTTTTTTGGCGCCGAGCCCATGGCTATTTTAGCCGATGAAGATTGGGTGACATACGGCATTATTATTGCCGGCTTATGGCCCCAAACGGCCTACTGTATGATTTTATATTTGACGGGCTTAAATGCTGTAGACAGCGAGCAAATTGAAGCCGCCCGTTTAGACAACGCTAAGGGACTTAAACTCTTGTGGTACATTATCTTACCGCAGTTACGCCCTGCCACATTTATAGCCATGGTGGTGACCATCATCGGCGCACTACGTAGTTTTGATTTGGTCTCTATTATGACCAACGGAGGCCCGTGGGGCTCTAGTCGTGTATTAGCCTTTTATATGTATGAGCAAGCTTTTTCTGAATATGGCTTTCGCATGGGTTATGGCGCTGCCATTGCTGTTGTATTATTTGCCATTATGATGATTTATATCGCGTCCTTTCTTTATAAAATGTACCGTGATGAGAGGGGCCACTAACATGTTTCCAAGACCTATTGAAAAAGCTTCTCCTCCTGCCAAAGCACTCTATAAAATCGCTTTGCCAGTGGCTCTTATTATTTGGCTTTTGCCTTTATTGGCTGTGGCCTTAACGTCTTTACGTTCTCAAGCAGACATTCTAAATGGCAACTATTGGGGCTGGCCTACGTCTTTTAATATGCTTGAGAACTACACCGCCATCTTTGAAAATACGCCGATTGGCCAATACATATTAAACTCCTTTAGGGTCACCATTCCTACGGTAATTGGTGCTGTAGGTTTGTCCTGTATGACAGGTTTTGCTTTGGCCGTGTATAAGTTTAAAGGCAATTTAATACTGTTCTTTTTGTTTGTGGCAGGCAATTTTGTGCCGTTTCAAATACTGATGGTGCCAGTGCGGGATTTCACCGTAAGCTTAGGCATTTATAACACCATTAGTGGCCTTGCTTTGTTTCACATTGCTTTTCAAACTGGGTTTTGTACCTTGTTTATGCGCAACTTTATTAAAGCGTTGCCATTTGAATTAGTAGAAGCTGCGCGAGTGGAAGGGGTGAGTGAAATACGCATTTTTTGGTATGTGGTTTTGCCATTAATGAAGCCTGCTATCGCCGCATTATCGGTGCTTATTTTCACCTTTATATGGAATGATTATTTTTGGGCTATGGTGCTTACCCAAGGTGCTGATACTCAACCTATAACAGCGGGGCTAAATTCGCTGAATGGCCAATGGGTCTCTTCGTGGCATTTGGTTTCTGCAGGTTCTATTGTGGCGGCTATGCCCCCAGTTATTATGTTCTTCTTAATGCAGCGCCACTTTATTGCTGGCCTAACGTTAGGGGCTGTCAAATAATGCAATTTTGGCGCTTGGATGATAGTGCACAAACCATTGTTGTTACATCAGTAGATAACAACATGGCCTTTATCGCTTATTGGGGGGCGGTGTTGCCAGCGCATGAGGATTTAACTCAGCTGGTTAACGCCCAAGTGCGCGACGTCACAGGGGGCATGATAGACCATCATGCGCCAGTATCTTTGTGCCCTGTTGAAGGCGATGCTTTTCCTGGAATGCCCGCATTGATGGCAAGTGATGCATCAGGCATGGCCTTAATGCCTTGTTTTACCTTGCATCAAGTCCACTTTGAAAAACAATCACTAGCGCTTTGCTATAAAGATGAAAACCTAGGCTTAACCTATAAGGCAACTATTAACAGTGCCATAGATGGTGTGTGGCAATTAACCAGCCATCTAGAGTCTGTGGATGACATACAGCTGCATTGGCTTGCCGCACCCGTATTACCCTGCGCAGATAAAGCGCCACGGATATTAGAGTTTGGTGGTCGCTGGTGTGGAGAATTTAAGCCCAGTGAGCGTCGCTTTGGACCTAGTGCTTTGGTGCGTGAAAATCGCACAGGCCGCACTGGACATGAACACTTCCCAGGTTTGATGACGCTCGCACAAGGGGCTAATTATAGCCAAGGCGATGTTTATACTTGGCATTATGGTTGGTCTGGTGGCCATAAAATGGTGGCAGAGCAGCTGCCAGATGGTCGCAGGCAAGTGCAGTTTGGTCATGTGCCTCACTCGCACCGAGCTTTGGCAAACACTTTTTCTAGTGCGCCCCAATATATCGCTTTTAGTGCCCATGGTATTAATGGTGTTAGCGTTCCTTTGCAAACCTATGTACGAGAGCAATTATTACCTTCTAGTATGATGCAAAAACCTAGGCCTGTGCATTATAATTGTTGGGAAGCGATCTACTTTGACCATGATGTTGAATTATTAAAAGATTTGGCTACCCGTGCGGCCAATTTAGGTGCAGAACGTTTTGTGCTTGATGATGGTTGGTTTGGCAAACGTGATGATGACACCACATCTTTGGGGGACTGGGACCTTGATATACGTAAATATCCTCATGGCTTAACCCCTCTTATTGACCATGTGCAAGCTTGTGGTATGGGCTTTGGTTTGTGGTTTGAGCCTGAAATGGTCAATGAAGAATCGAGCTTATACAAAGCACACCCCCAGTGGGTTTTGGGTAGGGCTTCACAAACTCGTGGACGAGCGCAACTGGTGTTAAATATAGCTTTGCCTGCAGTGCAGGAACACCTCTACACCAAAATAAGCCATATGCTTGCCAACAACGCGATTGAATATATTAAATGGGATCATAACCGGGTGTTGCCGTTTGCTGATGTGGCTCAAACCCAAGCTGTTTATAGCCTGTTATCACGTTTAAGAGCAGCATTTTCTCATGTGGAAATTGAATCATGTAGCTCTGGTGGCGCACGTATTGATTATGGTGTTTTAGAACATACCCAAAGGGTCTGGTTATCAGATAGTAATGATGCGCTTGAACGCTTGCGTATCCAGCATCAAGCGGCTAGTTTTTTGCCAGCTGTGGTGACAGGGAGTCATGTGGGCCCAAGGCATTGCCACACCAGTGGGCGAGTGCACAGTATGAATTTTAGAGCTTGGGTGGCAGCCCAGCGCCACATGGGCATGGAAATGGATCCCAGAGAACTCACGATTCAAGAAGCAGATCAACTACGACAAGTGGTGAGTTTTTGGAAGCAACAAAGAGATTGGCTGTTAAAGGCAGATATCTTACGCCTAGATAGCCATGACGAAGCTGTTTTGGCCGAGCTACACTTGGCGGCAACAAAAGAGCAGTTTATGGTGTTTGTAGGGGTTGCTGATAGTAGCGCGCAAATAAGCCCCAGACCATTGCCGCTGACTGGACTAGATGCCCAAGCGCAGTATGAAATAGATTTAGTAAACCGTGATGAACTGGTCAATTTATCGCGTGGAGCGATGGCGATTAAGGTGGAAAAGCTCACCCTTAGTGGTAGCTATTTAATGAACTACGGTGTCACCCTACCTTGGCAGTTTCCTAACGCCATGTGGGTTTTAAAAGGAAAGCGATTATGAGTAAACCAAGACGCAGCCAAGCCTGGTATGGAGGCGCTGATAAAGATGGGTTTATACATCGTAGTTGGATGAAAAATCAGGGTTTTCCAGACCATGTTTTTGATGGGCGACCTATTATTGGTATTTGTAATACTTGGTCTGAGCTCACCCCTTGTAACTCAGGTTTACGAGAGCTGGCAGAAGGTGTAAAGCGAGGCGTATGGGAAGCCGGTGGTTTTCCAGTAGAATTTCCAGTCATGAGTTTAGGCGAAACACAGATGAAGCCTACGGCTATGATGTTTCGTAACTTATTGGCCATGGATGTAGAAGAGTCTATTCGGGCCTATGGCATTGATGGTGTAGTGTTGCTTGGTGGCTGTGATAAAACCACACCGGGTCAGTTAATGGGTGCCGCGTCTGTAGATTTACCCACCATTGTGGTGAGCTCTGGCCCTATGCTCAACGGCAAGTGGAAAGGCAAAGACATTGGCTCTGGAACAGATGTTTGGAAATTTTCTGAATCTGTGCGAGCAGGGGATTTAAGTTTAAAAGAGTTTATGGATGCAGAAACTGGCATGAGCCGCTCTAAAGGCGTGTGTATGACCATGGGCACTGCCTCCACTATGGCCTCTATTGTAGAGGCTATGGGTATGTCTTTACCTACCAATGCTGCATTACCTGCTGTAGATGCAAGGCGTATGGCCTTGGCGCACATGACGGGTAAACGTATTGTGGAAATGGTGGAAGAAGACCTAAAATTATCAGATGTGATGACTAAAGAAAGTTTCCACAATGCCATTTGCGCTAATGCCGCCGTGGGTGGCTCTAGTAACGCTGTGATTCACTTACTGGCGATGGCAGGGCGAGTGGGTATAGATTTGGATTTGGATGCGTTTGAGCTAGGTGGCAGTGTGCCGTTGTTGGTTAATTGCATGCCCTCAGGCAAGTATTTGATGGAAGATTTTTGTTATGCCGGTGGCATGCCTGCAGTGATGTCAGAAATAAAAGGCTTATTAAAGCCTGCAAATACTATTTTGGGGCGCGACATTAGTGCCTATTATGAAGGGGCGCAATGTTATAACCGTGATGTTATTTATGCCTTTGATGAGCCACTTAAACCTGCCGCTGGGCTGCGTGTATTGCGCGGTAACTTGGCCGTTAATGGCGCCATTATTAAACCTTCTGCCGCAACAAAAGCCTTACTTGAGCATGAAGGTGAAGCTTATGTGTTTGAGACCATTGAAGAACTTAAAGCCACGATTGATAACCCAGATTTACCGGTCACTAAAGACTCTATTTTGGTGCTTAAAGGCTGCGGGCCTAAAGGCTACCCTGGGATGCCAGAGGTAGGCAATATGCCTATTCCGGGCAAGCTCATCACTCAAGGGGTAACAGACATGGTGCGCGTTTCTGATGCGCGTATGTCTGGTACTGCTTTTGGCACGGTGGTATTGCATGTGAGCCCTGAAGCCCAAGCGGGTGGCACCTTGGCTTTGGTTAAAACAGGTGACCGTATTCGTTTATCTGCCAGTAAAGGCGAGCTTGAATTATTGGTAGATGACACTGAGCTTGAAGCCCGCCGGGCCAAGTGGCAGCCTGATCCACCGCACTATGTGCGTGGTTATGCCAAGCTTTATATCGACCATGTGATGCAAGCTGATCACGGAGCCGATTTTGACTTCTTGGTGGGTAAAGATACGCGCCCAGTTACTAGGGAGAGCCACTAATGGAGCTTACAGCGACCTATCCAGATTTAATGGATAAAAGCGTATTCATTACGGGGGGTGGGGCAGGTATAGGGGCTTTTTTGACTGAGGGTTTTCTTGCCCAAGGTGCTAAGGTCAGTTTTGTGCAAAGATCTAATGCGTCTGAATTTGTGGCCCAAATGAAGGCTAAATACAAACATGCACCTCTTGCAATCGCTTGCGATATTACCGATATTGATGCACTGCAGGCAGCGATGGATAAGGCTGCAGCAGCCCATGGAGTGATCAGTGTTGTGGTAAACAATGCCGGTGATGATACTCGGCATAGTTTGGCGCAAACTTCTGTTCAAGCATGGGACCTGTGCCAGCATATTAACTTGCGGCCGCATTTTTTTACTGCACAAAAAGCAGCGCCAGGTATGGCAAAAAATGGTGGTAGCATTATTAACGTCTCTTCTGTTTCTTATATGATGGGCAACGAAGGTTATCCAGGCTACGTGGCTGCTAATGCAGGTATTAATGGACTCACACGGGCTTTAGCTCGTGAGTTAGGCCCGCAAAATATAAGAGTAAATTCGTTGATGCCAGGCTGGGTGATGACGGATAAGCAATTAAAAATGTGGGCCACACCTGAAAGTATGGCAGATCACCTGCAAAAGCAGTGTTTAAAAACACATCTTAAGCCTGAAGACGTTGTAGGTGCGACTTTATTTTTGGCTTCCAATACCAGCCGCATGATGACAGGCCAAGCCATGGTAGTGGATGGCGGTGTAGTGGTGACTGGCTAATGCAGTGGAAAAATACACAAGGTGTATCCTGGGTGGCTGTAGATTGGGGCACGAGTCATTTACGCATTTGGTTAATGTCGCAAGACAACCAAGTGTTAGACCATAATAGCAGTGGCCAGGGTATGGCAAGCTTAAATGGCGCCGCTGAATTTGAGCAAGTGTTGTTTGATTGTTTACAATCATCACTTGTTGATGATGACACATTACCTGTGGTTTGCTGTGGCATGGTGGGTGCCAAACAAGGTTGGCAAGATGCAGGCTATGCTGCAGTGCCACATAATCCACTGCAGTATCAAACACCAGTTGCTTTGCCCACTAAACACCGCCAATTATGGGTGTGGGTGCTGCCGGGATTATGCCAACAGCAACCTGCTGACGTAATGCGTGGTGAAGAAACTCAAATCGCTGGCGTATTATGTGAACATAAAGATTTTACTGGAGTGCTGTGTTTACCCGGCACACACAGTAAATGGGCACTTTGTTGTGAAGGTGAAGTGGTGTCTTTTAACACCTTTATGACAGGTGAATTGTTTGCATTGTTAGCAAAGCAATCGGTGCTGCGCTATTCAGTCATGGATGAACAATGGTGTGATGAGGTGTTTCACCAAGGGGTGAGTGATGGATTTAATAATCCTTCCCAATTTACGGGTGCACTTTTTTCAGTGAGGGCCAAGGACATATTAGGCAGTGGTGCTGCGCAGTTTGGCAAGGCCCGTTTGTCGGGTTTGTTAATTGGTATGGAGTTAGCCGGCACTAAACCATGGTGGCAAGGGCAAAAAGTAATGTTATTAGGTGATAGCCTATTACAATCATTATATAAGTTAGCCATGGATCAGCTCAATATTGATGTGGTTTTGATGGACGCAACACAAATGACTTTGGCAGGTTTAACGGCCGCCTACGAACGACAAGGATAATCTAATGTCCAGAAACTTGATGGCGATTTTACGTGGTGTCACTCCAAGCGAAGTGGTCGCTCTTGGTGAGCAGCTTCTACAGGCTGGGATTCATCAAATAGAAGTGCCACTTAATTCACCAAATGCACTGGAAAGTATCGATAAATTACACCACGCTTTTGGTGAGCAGGCCTTTATAGGCGCAGGCACAGTGTTAAATGTGGCTGACGCTAAAGCGGTTTGTGCTCATGGTGGTGAATTTATAGTTTCGCCAAACGCCAACACGGATGTGATTAAAGCCACTAAAGATATGGGTATGATGTCTTATCCTGGTGTGCTTACACCTACTGAGTGTTTTGCCGCACTTGATAGCGGTGCAGATGTATTGAAACTGTTTCCGGCCTTTTTATTGGGTGTGAATGGCTTTAAAGCCATCACAGCGGTATTGCCTAAAAATGTGCAATGTTACGCTGTAGGCGGTATCAATGGTGATGATTTTGCAGCATGGCGCGAAGCTGGCATCGCAGGCTTTGGCTTGGCATCTAACCTTTATTCACCAGGTGATAGCCCACAGCAAATGACCCAAAGGGCTAAAACTTTAGTCAGTGCGTGGGATAACACTTTGTGATGTCTAGCCTTTGTGTAACTAATAATGTGTTTGATGAACGAGTGTGCCAGCTGGGTGAGGGCCCTTTATGGCACCCTTTGCAGCAGCGCTGGTATTGGTTTGACATTATTCAAGGTCGATTGTTGGCCAAAGACACCCACGATGCATCTCCCCAAAAACACTATAGCTGGCAGTTTGATGAAATGGTGTCAGCGGCTGGCTGGCTAGATGAGCACATGCTGCTCATTGCCAGTGAAACTGGCCTTTATCGCTTTGATACTCGCAGCTGCATTTCCACGCTTTCAAATAAGGCCACCAAGCAATTAGTTGTAGAGCTAGAAGCCAATAACCCTTTGACAAGATCAAACGATGGCCGCAGTGACCCATGGGGTGGCTTTTGGATAGGCACAATGGGCAAACAGGCTCAACAAGGTTTGGGGTCTATTTATCGTTACTATCAAGGGCAGCTAAGGCAACTGGTCACAGACATTACCATCAGTAATGCGATTTGTTTCGCGCCTGATAAAAGCTGTGTCTATTATACGGATACCCCTAGTCAACAAATTATGCGCCAAGCATTAGATGCACAAGGCTGGCCAGTAGGTACAGCGTGTATATGGGTAGATTTACGTGCCCAAAACCGCAACCCAGATGGAGCAGTGGTCGATATACATGGCAACCTGTGGAATGCACAATGGGGCGCAAGTGAGGTGGTGTGTTATAACTTACAAGGCCAAGAGATACTTCGGGTGGCCTTTGGGGCTAGGCAAATAAGCTGTCCAGCGTTTGGTGGGGCCAATATGCAAGTGTTATTAGCCACTAGTGCTGCTGTGGATGCTGATATAGAAGATAAAAATGCAGGTATGACATTTACACTGAACACTCAAGGCATGGATGTGATTGGCTTAGCTGAATACCGCGTGGAGTTATAGTATGAGCACTGATTTATCATCACACCTGGCCTTTGCTGCATCAAAAGCGACCAAACCCACACTTGGAACTTGTTATTACCCTGAACAATGGCCAAGGCACAAGTGGCAAGAAGATGCGCAACAAATGGTTGAGCTAGGCTTAACTTGGGTGCGCATTGGCGAATTTGCATGGGGGGTGATAGAGCCACAACCTGGTGAGCTAGAGTGGCAATGGCTAGATGATGCAATCGAGGTTTTGGGTCAAGCCGGGCTTAAGATAGTGCTTGGCACACCCAGTGCCACGCCTCCTAGGTGGATGCTGGATAAATGGCCAGACATGCTCGCTTGTGATGAGAGTGGTTTGGCTAAAAAATTTGGTTCACGCAGGCATTACTGCTTTAGCCATCTTGGCTATCGTGAAGAATCTGTGCGCATGGCGCAGTTGATGGCCAAACGCTACGGTAACAATCCCTATATTTGCGCATGGCAGGTAGATAACGAATATGGCTGCCATGACACTATTTATTCATATAGCCAAGCAGCCAAGCAAGGATTTCGTGCGTGGCTGCAACAACAATTTAGTAGTATTGAGGCCCTCAATGAAGCTTGGGGTAATGTATTTTGGTCTATGCAATACAACAGTTTTGAGCAAATAGAGCTACCCAATGCCACGGTAACTGAAGCTAATCCAGCCCATTATATGGCTTATCGCCGCTTTAGCTCCGACCAAGTGTGTGATTTTAACCTAGCCCAAGTGCAAGTGATTAAAGCGCACTCTAACGCTCCTGTAAGTCACAACTTTATGGGCCGTATTACCGATTTTGATCATGTTGGGGTAGCACAAGATCTAGATTTTGTCACTTGGGATAGCTATCCGCTGGGCTTTTTAGAAGACCGTGTTAAGGCCAGTGCAGACCATCAGTGCCAGTATGAGCGCCAAGGTGATCCTGATTTTCAAGCCTTTCACCATGATTTGTATCGTGGTGTGGGCAATGGCCGCTGGTGGGTAATGGAGCAACAGCCGGGTCCTGTCAACTGGGCGCCTTATAACCCTTCACCCTTGCCTGGCATGGTGCGCTTGTGGAGCTGGGAAGCATTGGCTCACGGAGCTGAGGCTGTGTGTTATTTTCGCTGGCGCCAAGCGCCCTTTGCCCAGGAGCAAATGCACTCAGGTTTATTACGTCCAGATTCAAGTCAATCACCGTGTTATGAGCAAGTGCGTCAACTTGTACAAGAGATTCAGCAGTTCCCCATCAGCAAAGGCAAGGTGGATGTGGCCATTGTCTTTGATTACCAAGCGCAGTGGGCTTGGGAAATTCAACCTCATGCTGCTAACACAAGCTATTTTGATTTGGTTTTTGACTGCTATAAAGCACTCCGAAAGCAGGGCCTGTCAGTAGATATTTTGCCGCCAACCAAGCTTCAGTCATCAAAGTGTTGTGACCAATATCAACTCATTTGGGCGCCAGGGCTAATGCACATGACCAGCCCTCTAAAACAAACATTAAGCCAAGCCAAAGGCCACGTAGTGTGGGGCCCCAGAAGTGCTGCTAAAACCCAACAAATGGCTATACCTGTGCCGCTGCCACCCAGTGTTGCTAGTTTGCCTGTAACGGTGCTGTCGTGTGAAAGCTTGCGCCCCGATCGACCCATAGCCCTAAGCATGGGTGGATGTGTGATCAATTATCGTGAAATTTTGAGTATTGATGACAGTGGAGGCCATGTCATTGAACAAAGCAAGGACGGTGAGCCAGTGTTAGTGCAACAGGGCAAACAATTGTATTTATCAGCTTGGCTGGATCAAAGTGCTTGGCAGCGGGTGGTTCAAAATGTATGCGCTATGGCCAATGTCACGACCCAAAAAATGCCAGAAGGGGTGCGCCGTCGCAACACTGTAACCCATAGCTTTTGGTTTAACTATGACAATAAACCCCACCCAATAGAAGCCCACACCATAGAGCCAGGTGGCGTGTTAATCCAATGAGCATGGGTTCGTGTGCGAAAGCACCCGATGGCAGTGACATCATTTGCGTCACCATTGGTGATGATCAGCTACAGGCCACAGTGACTACCTTTGGAGCCTGCCTAAAAGACTTGCGCTTAAAAAACGTTGATTATCCACTGGTCCTTGGATTTAAGGAGGTAGAAGCCTACGTCACCAATGGGGCTTATATGGGCGCAGTAGTAGGGCGTAACGCCAACCGTATTGCCCATGGACAGTGTGTGTTACAAGGTCAACCTTTGGCCCTTACTATGGGGGCTCATGACCAACATCAACTCCATGGTGGCCCCCAAGGCAGTAGCTTTCGTAACTGGCAATTAGTGTCTGTAACGGCTAACCAACTAATGCTAAAAGACACGCTACCCCATGGACATATGGGGTTTCCTGGCCAATTGACAGTGCAAATTAGTTATACTGTTGAGCACAATGTATTGGATGTAAAAATTGAAGCCAGAACAGACCAAGCGACTTTGTGCAACTTTGCCCTCCACAATTATTTCAACTTAGATAATACCCTCACTCTAAACGATCATTATTTATGCATCGCAGCAGATACTTATTTACCGACTGATGTGGGCGGTATCCCGCTTGGACATGAGGCAAATTTAGCCAATACAGATAAAGATTATCGACAACTAAAAAGTTTAGATGGTTTAGCCCAAAGGCTGCCCTTGGATCACAATTTTTGTATTAATGACTACACTGGCAAGCTCAAACCTGTGGCTTTGTTACAGTCACGCCGATCAGGTGTCAGTATGCAACTATTCAGTACTGAAGCGGGTTTGCAAGTGTATGATGCGGCGTATATGAAGGTGAGTGCACAACAGACGCTCCACGGGCGCTCTTACCAAGCTTACTCGGCTTTGGCATTAGAACCACAAGGGTGGCCTAATGCAGCCAATGAGGGCGCATTTCCAAGTGTTGTGTTGCATCCTACGGATCGTTATTCGCAACACACCCAATTTATTTTTAATACACAGGCACAATAATTATTAAGTTCCATGCGTAAACCGCGTCTAAGATAAAGCACTAAGGTAAAGTTGTTACCAAAAGCAGTTTACAACGCCGCCAAATATTTGTATCATGCGCCCCCACTGATCTGTACTAAAGATCAGCGCTTTTTAGGACTATAGCTCAGTTGGTTAGAGCGCATCCTTGACATGGATGAGGTCAGCAGTTCGAATCTGCTTAGTCCTACCACATCTTTAACCTTTAGTTGCATAGACTAAACGTACAAAAACTAGGTATTAATGCTTTGGGTCCATCCAGCATAATGCCAGTATTGAGTTAAAAAAGGCTATCCTTTGCGGGCTAGCCTTTTTTATTGGTCGTTATTTAGTTGTGGCGACTAAGGTAATAATTAACGCCACAGCCCATGCCGTATTGGCTTTATTGATGCCACAGTCATAAACGCTAAAACGCACACCTAAGGTCTTTAATTGGATTCCACAAAAAGGTAAAACTGTGCTATTTTTTATCTGATTAAATGACTAATTATTTAAAGCAGCCGGCCTCACTTTGATCTAGGTGAATGCTTAGTGTTGTTCTGCTAATAAAAATGGAGCATTGAATGAGTTATTTCATACGTGTGTTGGCTTTATTAATGACCTTGAACTTTAGCTTGACTGTGTCGGCTAATTCAACCAAAGGCGCACAAGAAACTATCCTCCACCACTTTCAAAGGCATGCACCGGCAGACACATTGTTTTACATGGATGGTCTAGAGAACGCTGAAATATCCGGTGCCGCAGAAAACTTTGGCGTTAATAATTTACAAATAGACTTGTTAGTTAATCAACTGGAAAGTTTAAACTCCAAGCAATACACTGCTGAAATTGATTTCCTAGTTAGCCTGCTGAAAAGTGGCCTTGAAGCTAAAAGTGATGGATTATATGACTTAAGCAGTGTTTATGGCCTGCATGAAAGTATGGCTAGTGCGGTTTATTTAGATGGGTTGATTCCTGTTGTCCAACTGGCAATTGACGACTCACAGTCGCTGATCAAATTTTTTTCTCACGCAGGTAAGCAAAGTGGCTTAAAGCATCAAATACAAACCTGGGGCATTCATGATGTCAATTTATGGCGACTACAAACAAAACAAGACTTGGGTTTTGATTTGTGGTTAGCGTTGGCCATATCCGACAATGTCGCTAGTATTTCTATCATGCCTGATAAACTTTCTAAGGCGCGTCGCTTAGATGTACTAGGCTTGTTACCAGAAGCCTATTCTTTGGCTGATAGCCAAAGCATGGTAAAGATAAGAGAGGCTGAAGGGTATTTGACCTACTCCGCTGGATTTATGAACTTGCTTGAAATGGCCAGGGTAGTGACTGACCCACAAAGCAGCAAAGCGGGTGAGGATTTTATTGCCCTGGTTGGCGATGAGGCTTTGTCTGACATAACCATCGCATGCAGACGTGACTGGTTAGCCATCGCAGAGGCGGTGCCAAAACTAGTGTTTGGTGTGGACAGCATGGGCCTACAAGGCGATGTGTTAGATTTAGATGCGCATTTGCTATTACAAATTACAGACCTTGGAGTAGCGCAAGCTCTTGAACAGCTTAATGGGCACCTTCCCAGCTATACATTGACAGCCCAAGATGCGCTGTTCTCTGCTGCCTTAGGCCTTGATATGAGTGCTTTGGTGCCAGTAATGAGTCAGCTTAGAAGCAAAATGCTTGCTGCTGATTTTAGCTGTGACGAGCTTCAGGACCTGCAAAAAGAAGCCATGGCTATGGATTTGTCAGCCTTATTTATTGCGGCATCTGCTGGACAAGGCTTTAGCGGATTGGGTGCTGCTATCTATGACATCGACTTAGCTTCTATTGCAGATGGAAATGTGGTGATAGACGCCATTGTTTCAACCACCACACAATACCCAGAATTACTGTCAAGTTTAGTGCCGTTTGTGCCCCAATTATCAGGTGTGGAAATACCTTCTGATGGATCAAGCGTTTCGTTGAATATAGCAGAGCTACCGCCAGGTCTAACACCAAAATTGGCGGTAAAAGGCAAACATTTTCTCATCTTCGATGGCCCAATGAGTAAACGAGTAGCACAAGAGATGCAGGTTGAAAAAACCAATAAGCTTGGCATTTATTCATCATCTATCAACTACGAAAAACTAGGCAATATCGTTAGTCAAGGGATAGATATTTTTGCTGGTGAGAACGGCTTTAAAGCCCATGAGTGCGCCGATTTGCATGTTAGTATGGCTACCCTTTCCAATACAAAAGCGAATATAACTATGCAAATGGCCGCACAAAGTAAAGGTATTCGTTTTGATGTTAATAGCCGTGTAAAACTGCCGGCTAATAGACCCAGTGGTGAGCCAACAAATGCCGTCAGGCCTGGTAACTACCTACTAAAAACTCTCGCCAAGGGCTGTGAATGGATTGATGTAGGCACTGAAAGCATACATATCGATGGTACAGGGCAATATGAAATTATGAATGAGGCGCAAGAATGTGCCACTTTCCAAGCGCAATATGATTGGCAGCAACTGGGTGAGCGGCTTGTGTTCAGTGAAACTGTATCGCAATCAAGAGAGAATTGTAACCAGGCTATGGATGACCAAGAATTGCTGACAAGCCAGTGTATCCTGCTAGCTTCACGTGGAAGTGGATTTGACTGTTTGTTTATAGGATCCAACGATACTCACGTTATTTATCGTTATGCATTGATTCCTTAGGCGGTGTTTTGCGTTAAAATCACAGTGTACAGCGACTAGATGCTAGCTAAGGCCACATCGTAGGTTTTGAGAAAATGAAGTGATTTTATATATAGCGGAAAAACCAAGTGTGGGGCGCGCCATTGCCGATGCTTTACCTAAGCCCCACCAAAAAGGTGATGGCTGCATCACCGTTGGCAGTGGTGATGTGGTCACTTGGTGTATAGGCCACTTGTTAGAACAAGCAGAGCCAGAAGCGTATCACCCAGACTATAAAAAATGGGATAAAGCACACCTGCCTATTATCCCCACTCAATGGAAGTCACAAGTAAAGCCACAAACACGCAAGCAATTTAATGTCGTTAAAAAGCTGATTAAGCAAGCAGATACGTTGGTCAATGCAGGAGACCCTGATCGGGTAGGTCAAATTTTAGTGGATGAAGTCATTAATTTTTGCAATGTCAGCCCTGCAAAACGAGCGGCCACAAAGCGATGCTTAATTAATGATATGAATCTTGATGCCATCAAAAAGTCTCTCAACAATTTGCATAATAATGCAGATTATATAGCCCTTGCTACATCTGCACTGGCAAGGGCTAGGGCGGATTGGTTGTATGGTATTAACATGACTCGCTTATGCACGCTGCAAGGGCAAGGGTCAGGCTATAAAGGTGTGCTCTCTATTGGTCGAGTGCAAACGCCTATTTTAGGTTTGGTCGTGCATAGAGACCAAGCGATTGAAAAATTTGTATCTAAAGCTTTTTATGAGGTGTTTGTCACATTACAAACCGCTCAAGGTGAGTCGTTTGTTGCTAAATGGAAACCTAGCAAAGCATGTGAGCCTTATGCTGATGAAGAGGGTAGAATAGTATCCTACAAACTTGCCTCTACTGTTGTTAATAAAGTAGTCGATCAAAAAGGTGTGGTCACTGGGGTTAGACAAACTAAAAAGAAGCAGGGGCCACCACTACCCTATAATCTGTCTGCACTGCAAATAGATGCTGCCAAGCGGTTTAACCTATCGGCCCAGCAAACGTTGGATATCTGTCAGCAACTATATGAAAGGTATAAATTAATTACCTACCCTCGTTCTGATAGCCGTCACCTGCCTCGTGATCACCTAAACGATAAGGTCAAAGTCACCCAAGCCATTGCTAAAACCTGCTCCTGTCTATCTGATGCGGTGAAAAAAGCTGATTTATCGATTATTAGTCACGCATGGAACGACGCTAAAGTAGGCGCCCACCATGGCATTATTCCTACATCAAGATCGACAGACATTGCCACTCTGAGTGTGGATGCGGGCAAAGTATATGAGTTAATTGCCAGACAATACCTTATGCAGTTTTATCCCCACTTTGAATTTGCTGAAAAACAGATTGATAGTGAAGTGGCAGGGGGGCTATTTATAGCAAAACAAAAAGATGTGTTGTCTCAAGGGTGGAAAGTATTGTTTCCAACATCTAAGCTTTCTAAAGGTAAAAGTGAATTTGCCAGCAAAAATCTGCCTAATGTTGCGAAAGGGCAATCAATTTACTGCACAGATGCCCAGCTAGAAGAGAAGCAAACTAGCCCTGCAAAACATTTCACAGACGCCACGTTACTAGCAGCAATGACAGGAATAGCTAGATATGTATCCAGTGTTGATATAAAAAAAGTACTCTCACAAACCGATGGCCTTGGCACTGAGGCTACACGGGCAGGTATTATAGAGCTGTTATTTAAACGGCAGTTTTTAGTTCGTAAAGGTAAAGAAATCCATGCGACGCAGATTGGGCAGAAATTAATTAATAGCTTACCAGAGCAAATGGTCTTGCCCGATATGACCGCCCATTGGGAGTCTCAGCTTGAAGCCATTAGCCAAAAAAGTATTAAATATGAGACGTTTATGCAGCCCTTAGCTCAAAGCCTCTATATTTTGATTGAACAGGTAAGCCAAGTGAGCTTCTCTGGCATGAAGGGCATGGGTAAGGCATACACCAAGCGTAAGGTAAGAAGAAAAAAGTCAGATTTTGCTAATAAAACTTAAGCTAATATTTAGGGCGTTGTCTAGCTATTTCCCAAAGCCTCCAGATGGGCCCAATACACAAGTTTACACGGTACATTCGCTATTTTTATTCATTTATTTGTATTTATTTATTATTATAGGTTAAGTGGTGTATGAATACCTAGATCTAAGCGATAGTTAAAATGTTCATATCATTTTCATGGTGTGCTGGAGTAATTTATGTCTCGAATAGTGCCTATCTTGAGTTGGGCGATAAGTTTATGGATCTGCAACGTGTTTCTTTCTTCTTTGCCCTATAAGTTCTCAGGCCATGCCGACACAGTGCATATATTTTCTACCATTGGCTTGTGGATGCAAGCCGATATATCTGTGCCCTTAGGTTCTGTGTTCGCCACATACGGGGCCATTGCTGTGGGAAGTGTAGAGCTATTTACTTCAATAATGTTGTTGTTTCCTGCGCTACTCTTCATGGTCAGTTTTACCGGTGCCATCCCAAGCACAGGCTACCGCGTTTATTTCCATGCTGTGGGTGGATTGATGTCCGCTGCGGTGATGTCAGGGGCTGTGTTTTTCCACCTTGCTACACCACTGGGGGTTGAAGTATTGCACAAGGGAGTCAGTGACGGTGGGTCGTTGTTTTATGCTGCTGTTTCTATCTTAGTGCTTGGGCTTTTTATGGCCCTATTGAATTACCAAATGATTCGCCAAATTAACCGTTACCAAAATCCTTGTGAGTAATTGGGTACATTTTTTATATGTTTGATAAGCGTTATTTTTAACAAGTAAGAAATTTTTGACCTTATTATGTTTATACGTACGATACTTGTGGTTAGCTACCTATTGTCTTGTTTGATTTTGGTAAGAGCGCCTTGGCGTTTTTTTAAACTCAATGAACATTACTTCAACAAAGAAAAAGGTATTTATTCAAAGCAGGCGATTAATGATTTAATCCCTCAAGAATATCGTCTCCACCAAAGATTTGATCATGCAGATTTTGAGCCTAAAACCTTTCCGGTGTTTGT
>JAIBDW010000137.1 GCA_024686035.1 Oceanospirillaceae bacterium | reverse complement strand
TATGATGTGGCGCTGTTGAGCACCATTCAGCCTATTTTAAGGGCTGGAAAGTGGGGTGTAACAGTGGCTGTACGACAAGGTCAACAAATCGTTGCAATATGGCCTGGCTTAAAAGATGCGGTCTTCGGTGTGGCTGTTGACGTAGGCTCCACTACTATAGCTGCTCATTTGTGTAATTTGTCCAGTGGTGAAATATTAGCCAGCTCAGGTGCTATGAATCCACAGATTCGTTTTGGCGAAGACTTAATGAGTCGGGTTTCTTATGTGATGATGAATCCAGGCGGCGAAGTAGACATGACCAATGCCGTACGCGAATCGCTTAACGTTTTGGTGACAGACCTTGTTAAGCAGGCTGAATGTGAAGTGACTGACCTATTGGAAATCACCTTTGTTGCCAACCCCATCATGCACCATTTGTTATTGGGCATTAATCCCGTAGAGCTAGGTGGTGCACCTTTTGCTTTAGCCACAGATATGGCAGTGCATACATTGGCACGGGATATAGGCGTGCATTTAAACCCGCAGGCCAGAGCCTATTTGCTACCGTGTATTGCAGGGCATGTGGGGGCCGATACAGCAGGTATGGTGTTAGCTGAAGAGCCTTATAACCATGATGAAATGACATTGCTAGTGGATGTAGGTACCAATGCTGAGATTGTATTAGGTAATCGCCACCGCTTAGTGGCCTGCTCTAGCCCCACAGGGCCAGCTTTTGAAGGTGCTCAAATTAGCTGTGGCCAACGTGCAGCAGCAGGGGCAATAGAGCGTATACGCATCGATCCAGCTACCTTAGAGCCACGTTTTCAAGTGATCGGTTGTGAATTGTGGTCTGATGAAGCAGGCTTTGATGAAGCGACTGAAAAAACCGGGATTACAGGCATTTGTGGCTCTGGCATTATAGAAATTGTAGCCGAAATGTATTTGTCTGGTGTTATTACTCAAGATGGTGTGGTGGATGGCTCTATGGCCAGTGTTAATCCGCGCATTCAGCCAGATGGGCGTACTTTTTCTTACGAAATAATGCCCGCCACAGACACCCGTGGTGCGGTTAAAATAATGCAAAATGATGTGCGTGCTATTCAGCTAGCCAAAGCTGCACTGTATGCAGGTATAAAGTTGTTGATGCAATACCAGCAGGTAGATAAAGTAGACCGTATTCGTTTTGCAGGTGCGTTTGGCAGTCATATCGATGTGAAATACGCCATGGTGTTGGGCTTGATTCCTGATTGTGCCCTAGAGCAGGTGTCTTCAGCCGGCAACGCCGCTGGAACAGGGGCGCGTATTGCATTGCTTAATGAGCTATCTCGCACAGAAATAGAGCAGGTAGTGCGAAACATTGAAAAAATAGAAACCGCAGTAGAACCAGATTTTCAGCAGTTGTTTATTGATGCCATGGCGTTTCCAAACAAAGTCGATGCTTTTCCTGAACTAGAAAAAGTAGTGACTTTACCCGCTCTTAAGGAGACCAGCCCTGAAACGGAAGGTGGCGAAAAGAAACGCCGTCGCCGCAGAGGATAACCCAAACAATGCAAACCAATAACCGTGCTCGTATGGGGGTGATGATAGGCATCGCTTTGAAGCTGTTTAAGAGTGTTAAAGTCATCAAGGTGGCGCTTGTGGGTATGGCGTTGTCTGGCTGGACCATTATGCTCAGCTTTGAATTTGCGGTGACTTTATTGGCTATTTTAATGTTTCATGAGTATGGCCATATTCGCGCCATGAAACATTTTGGTATCCCCACAAAGGGCATTTATATTATTCCATTTGTGGGTGGGATAGCCGTGGGAGATGCGCCCAAAACCCACTGGCAAGATTTGTATATCTCTATGATGGGGCCAGTATTTGGCTTAGCCATGAGTGTGGCTTTTTTTATAGGTTTTCTGCTGACCGATAACCACTTTGTTGGGCTTGTTGCTTCTGTCAGTGCGCTCATCAACCTAGTCAACTTATTGCCTATCTACCCGTTAGATGGTGGCCGTGTCATAAAAGCCTTGGTTTACTCGGGCCGTAGCCGCTTTATTTATGTAGGTTTGGTGGTTATTTCTGGGCTACTTATTGGTTATAGCTTTACTGCAGGTTTTGCTTTAATTGGATTTTTTGGCATCATGGGTTTGATTGATTTATTGGCAGATTGGAATCGTTTTGATCAAGACCCAAAATTTAAGCTCAGTGCATACGGCATAGCCTTTGGATTAGTTTGGTACCTGCTCACCGCAGCTGCGCTTGTAGCTATGATCGTGTGGGTTGCTGCTTTAGAGCTACCAGGTAGTGAGCTTGCTTTGGCTATTCTTAATGCCTAAACCCTTTTGGGGAGCATTTATACAGTCTATGGGTCATAATCTAGCTCAGTAAAACTGCTTTCAAGAGCTTGTTCAGCGCTATCTTGTGCAGCACGAACACTTTGCCCTGGAGAAAAGCGGCGGCGCTCTTCTCTTGGGGGAATCCCAAAAAAATCACGGTAACACTTAGAAAAGTGTGGTGCTGATACAAAGCCACAAGCCAAAGACACATCAATGATAGACAGATTGGTTTGTAACAAAAGCTGGCGAGCACGGTTAAGGCGTAGCTCTAAATAATAGCGTGAAGGCACGCACTTTAGGTGCTTTTGAAATAAACGCTCAAGCTGCCTTCGTGACACACCTACATATTGTGCCAAATCATCTAAACTAATGGTTTCTTCTAAGTTGGCCTCCATTAAAGCCACCGCTTCAATCAGTTTAGGTTGGCTGTTGCCAAGGTGCAAACGCAATGGGATGCGTTGCGAATCGTGATGGTCGCGTATGCGCTCCATAATAAACATTTCAGACACAGCCGCGGCTAATTCAGGGCCGTGATGGTGGCTAACAAACTGCAACATCATATCAAGTGATGAATTACCGCCAGAACAGGTGAAGCGGTCACGATCGATGGCGAATAAATTTGACGAC
>JAIBDW010000140.1 GCA_024686035.1 Oceanospirillaceae bacterium | reverse complement strand
TTTTTTGCATCGCTTGGCAAAGCGCCAAGTGAACTTTGGGGCAGCTATCCATTGCGCAGACTAATATAGCAGTAGCCACCCTTCTAGTCTTCAAAAAGAAGGCGCTTATACATAATGTTTACATGCTCCCATGCAGTTGCGTTGCCTTTAGCAAAGTGACTAAAACGCCTTGGCTTGTACCTTGTAACAAGTTTACGTATAATGCGCCATCACATTTCTATGTGTGATTTTTCTCCTTGCTTTAAGGTGGTAGTTCAATAACGAATTACTTCATGCTTAAGGCTATTTAACCCATAAGGAGCAGCAATGCGTCATTATGAAATTATCTTTTTGGTCCACCCTGACCAAAGCGAACAAGTACCCTCTATGATCGAGCGTTACACCGCGACTATTGAAGCCGATGGTGGTTGTGTTCATCGTTTAGAAGATTGGGGCCGTCGTCACTTGGCATACCCAATAAACAAAATTCACAAAGCTCACTATGTACTTATGAACGTTGAATGTTCAAACGTTGCATTAGACGAGCTAGACAGCAACTTCCGTTATAACGATGCGGTAATTCGTAGCATGGTTGTACGTATGAAAGCTGCTGAAACTGGTGATTCTCCTGTTAAAGCTGCTGAAAGCCGTGAAGACCGTCGTCGTCAAGAACGCGCCCCTCGTGCCGAAACTCCTGAAGTAGAGGTTCAAGCCGAAGAAGCACCTGTAGCTGAAGCTGCAGCTGAATAATTAACTGGAGATATTGACATGGCACGTTTTTTTCGTCGTCGTAAGTACTGTCGTTTCACTGCCGAAGGCGTGAAGCAAATTGATTACAAAGATATTGAAGTTTTAAAAGGCTACGTATCTGAAACTGGCAAGATTGTACCTAGCCGTATTACCGGTACCAAAGCACGCTACCAGCGTCAGCTTTCTACCGCTATTAAGCGCGCTCGTTACGTTGCATTGTTGCCATACACTGACGCTCATCAGTAAATCGTATTAACATCATGCGCAAATTAGCTCAATACGCCATGCGTGGTAATAAACAAGCAACTTTAGTTGCGGTGTTATTTGCCATTGTTCCTGTGTTGTTTTGGATAAGCGCGGCAATTTTGGCGTTGGTAATCTTGCGAAAAGGTTATCAAGCCGGTGCCAATGTTTTTATGTGGAGCCTACTGCCTGCCATTGTTTGGTGGAGTGGAGGTGACCCAACCCCTGCGTTAACCTTAATTGGGGTGGCAGGTTTGGCCAGCGTTTTACGCTATAGCGCCAATTGGGCTTATGTGTTGGTTGCCAGCATTATAGCGGCGGCCGCATCTATGCCTATTTTGGTCAGCCATTTGCAAGATGTAATGGCAGCTTTTGCCGAAGCGGGAATCTCGCTTCAATCGCAACAAGATTTGCCAGAAAATATTGATAAAGCACTCATACAATCTCTTATGGAAGGTTTGTTAGGTGCTGTACACATGGCTATATTACTAGCCTGTGTAGTGCTTGCACGTTGGTGGCAGGCGGCTTTGTATAACCCAGGTGGGTTTCAAAGTGAGTTTCACCAATTGCGTTTGCCACTATGGCTTACTGGATCACTTGCTTTTGCCGTCTTTGGCGTGAGCAATATGATCGATATGACCCAATGGCTATTTGTATTATCAATACCATTATTGTTTGCAGGCTTAGCACTAGTGCATGGTTTGGTCGAGCAACTAAAATTAGGCCGTATTTTGCTCATTGCAACCTACTTAGGGTTTGTCATGCTTGGCGAATTGGTCTTTACGCTACTAGCTGTGCTAGCCACTTTGGACAGTGTGTTCAATTTAAGGCAGCGTTTGCCGGTTAGGGTAAAAAAATAGAATAAGACTCCTCATGTATACATGTTGAGCAAATTAAGGAATTAAACATGAATGTAATTCTTCTTGAAAGAGTGGGTAAGTTAGGCGAGCTGGGTGACACGGTTGCTGTTAAAGCTGGATATGGACGTAACTTCCTAATTCCAACTGGCAAAGCTGTACCTGCCAACAAAGCTAACGTTGAAGCTTTTGAAGCGCGTCGCGCAGAGCTTGAAGCCGCTGCTGCTGAAAAGCTTGCAGCTGCACAAGCTCGTGCTGATGCTATCGGCAACCTAACAGTGACTATCGCAGCGAACGCTGGCGAGGAAGGTAAATTGTTTGGTTCTATCGGCACTAACGAAATCGTTGCTGCTATTTTGGCTGCTGGTCATGCCATTGATAAGAACGAAGTGCGTCTACCTGAAGGTTCATTGCGCGCCCTAGGCGATACCGTGGTTGCCATCCAACTTCATAGTGATATCACTATCGAAGTAACGGTAACACTGGTAGCTGAGTAAGTTGCTTTTGCTTCCATTGCTATAGGCCTTGGGCCTTTGTTATGGCGCTTATAGTCACCTCGCAGCACAATCTCAAAAAGCCCCGTTAAAGGGGCTTTTTTGTGCCTGTAGTAAAGGTTATCATGGGTTATATCTAGCTTATAAAATAGAAATCACATGCAACCAGCTTCACATTTACTCAAGTCAGACCCACAACTTGATGCGCTCAAGGTGCCACCTCAGTCGTTAGAGGCAGAGCAATCTGTGTTGGGTGGCTTAATGCTGGATGAAATGGCATGGGATAGAGTGTCTGAAGCCGTTGCAGAAGTAGATTTTTACCGCCAAGA